>JAIRLH010000177.1 GCA_031259485.1 Elusimicrobiota bacterium | reverse complement strand
TCAACTTGCGGAGCTTGTCTGCGTTCCGCATCCTGAACTGCATGTCCTTGTCTTACCCGTTTCTCCGTAGCTTGACCAGCACGATGTACTATTGCTACATCCCAATAAACACTCGCATTCGCACGTATCCTCATTAAGACTAAATCCGTTGCTACAAGCCCTATCTCCGCAGTTGCATACTTCTTTTGCATCTCCTATTACATTGCCAAAGCTTGTACATATATCTCCAGTACACCCCATCCCTGCGTTATCATAGCTTGTTGAGAACGTAAATTCCGTTCCTCCCTTTTTATACGTCGCGCTCATACAGCTTTGCACATTGTTCAGAGCAAGAGTATAATCCCCTACTCTCTTTGTTGCTCCTTCAACGCTCTCTTTGGAAGGATTGTTGGTGAGCTGTCCCATCTTTCCAAAATCATCGTAATAACTGCGCGTTCGCGCATATTGCGCTATCTGCTTCGCTCTTACCATCTCAAGAAGATTTATAGCTTCAACAGCGCGTGATTTACTTACTGCCTTTGTATACAAAGGATATGCTATAGCGGTAAGCACCGCTATTATAAGCACTACCGCCAATACTTCCGTTAATGTAAATCCACGGAAGGAAGCTTTTCTGCTTTGTCTACTCTGTTGCAACACTTTGTTTGTCATATCCGGCTCCTTATTACTGGTTAGCTTTTTACTCAAATAGACTGAATAAGACTATGATATAAATAAATAATTCCTTTGTCAAGAAAAATAATCAAATAAAAATACCCCTTCCTCTTAAACGAGGAAGGGGTTAACAAGATTGTACGGATTATCAATATATCAAGCTTTCGGCCGTCATCTCCTTAGGCTGCGGCAGCCCGAGAATTTGCAGCACAGTCGGCGCTATGTCAGCCAGTTTCCCGCAAGCGCATAGTTTGACTTTGTCCGCGTCCGGCGCGGCGTAAATAAATTCTACTTTGTTCGTGGTGTGCGCGGTTTTGGGCATATTGATTTTATCGTCCCACATTTCTTCGGCATTGCCGTGGTCTGCCGTGATAAGCACGCTGTAGCCCGCGGCCAAAGCTGCTTCCGCCGCAAGGCCGGTGACAGCATCAACAACTTCAACAGCTTTTATCACCGCCTGCATATCGCCTGTATGGCCGACCATATCGCAGTTGGCAAAATTGATTGCGATAAAATCGTATTTGCCGGAAGCGATTTCTTTCACCGCGCGCTGCGCCACGGGCCAGGCGTCCATCTCCGGATGCTGGGCAAAAGTGGCGGGGTCAAAGGAACCCTTTATTTCAACCTGGTCTTCCCCCGAGAAGGGCTTTATCAGCTTGCCGTTGAAGAAAGAAGTCACATGTTTAAACTTCTGCGTTTCCGCGAGGCGCAACTGTTTTAGGCCGGCTTTGCTGATCACCTCCCCAAGCAGATTGTTCATACCGCCGCCCTCGGTCATAGGCGGCAGCGCGCTGTGGGCAAAGCTGTCATAATATTTCGTAAGCCCGCAGAAAGCGACGGCCGGCCGGCGCGCGCGCGGGCCCGCGTAGTCATCTTCGGCAAAAGCGCGGGTTAACTGTATGGCCCTGTCCTGCCGGAAGTTGAAAAAAATAATCGCGTCGCCGTCGTTTACGCCTTTGTAATCGCCGATGACTGTAGGCGGGATATATTCGTCCACCATGGGCACGCCGCCGGGGGCTTTGTCGTTTTTATAAGAATTTTCCACGGCTTCCTGCGCACTGGCGGCATGACGGCCCTTTGCGTCAACTATTAAATCATAAGCCTCGCTTGTTAGGGCCCAGGTCTCGTTGCGGTCCATAGCGTAGTAGCGGCCCATAAGCGTGGCGATCCCGCCGGCCCCGTATTCCCGCATTTTGGCTTCAAGCGTTTTAAGATAGCCCAACGCGCTGTTGGGGGGAGTATCGCGCCCGTCGGCAAAAAAGTGCACGTAAATTGTTTTTACGCCGCGCCGCGCCGCGTGCTTTATTATGGCGTAAAGATGGTCCTGATGCGCGTGGACGCCTTCGTCCTGCACCAAACCCATTAAATGCAGCGCGCTTTTATTTTTGAGGGCGGCGTCAACCGCGTTTTTGAAAGCCGCGGCATTATAGATGGAGCCGTCTTCAAAAGCGTCTTTTAACCTTTTGAGTTCCTGCGTCACTATGCGCCCCGCGCCCATGTTAAGATGGCCGACTTCCGACGACCCCATATATCCCGCCGGCAGCCCTACCCGCTCGCCAGAAGCCTCTAATAAAGTATGCGGATACCGCTTCAAATACCTGTCAATATTCGGCGTTTTGGCGGCGGCGATTGCATTGTGCCGCTTGTCCGCGCTAACTCCCCAGCCGTCGCGGATAATTAAAACCACTTTGCTCATTGTATTATATTCTCCTGTGTTTTTTTGGTCTGTAAATTGCAGAGATCGCCCACGGTGCGCGCGCCCATGCGGCGGAATTTGTTTAAGAAGTAATAAAAAATCTTTTCGGTCATTACCGCGTCGGCCATGGCGCGGTGCCATCCTTCGTTTGAAATGCCAAGCTCTTTTGCTATTATCCCCAGCCGGTTGCGGCTGAAGCTGCCGTGGCAGCGCGCGAATTTGAGAGTATCCAGCACAATGCACTGCGGAATTTTGAGGCCGGCGTTTGCAAATTCAGCCTCAAGAAAAGCAATATCAAAATCCGCATTGTGGCAGACTATTACGCCGCCCTGCAGCATATCAATAAGCGCGGGCGCAATGCCCGCGAAAGCGGGACTTTCGGCCACCATTTCATCGGTTATGCCGTGGATTTTGGTCACCTCGGGCGATATGGGCGCGCCCGGATTTATAAGCGTGCAGAGCGAGCCCGCTCTTTTACCCCCTTGGCTGGCAAGGCACGCGATTTCGCACACGCGGCCGCGCTCAAGCGGGCTTAAGCCGGTTGTTTCGGTATCAAGGCAGACAAAACGCGCGGCTTCAAGTAAAGTTTCAGGCATAGGCAAG
>JAIRLH010000053.1 GCA_031259485.1 Elusimicrobiota bacterium | reverse complement strand
CAGCTCCAGCCGGTATTTTTGCCGCAGAAAGCCCTCTATCCTCGCCTGCGCCTCGCGGCGCAGTCTGGCTATCGCCGCGCCGCCGCGGCCGATGATTATAGGCTTCTGCCCTTCGCGTTCAACGTAAATAACCGCGCGTATGAAATTTTTATCGCCCAGATTTTCGGTAAAAGTTTCCACTTCAACGCAGGAGCAGTAAGGGATTTCCTGATTGTACAAAAGGAAAATCTGCTCCCTTATAAATTCGGCTATATAAAATCTTTCCCAGCGGTCCGTGAGCTGGCCTTTGGGGAAATACGGCGGACCGAAAGGGATATAATCAACCGCGGCCGCCTCCAGCTCTTTGACGCCTTCGCCGGTTTTGGCGTTGACGAAAAAGACTTCCTTTAGCGGCAATTCTTCCGTCAGAACTTTTTGGATTCTGGCCGGCTCGTCTCCGCCGTTTACAAGGTCCGTTTTATTTATCGCCAGCAGCAGGGGGCAGCGAAGTTCTTTGAGTTTTTTAACCAGCGGCAGGTGCTTGGGCAGGCCGGCGGAAGCGTCGTAAACGAAAATTACGACGTCGGCGTCCTCGCCGACCGCCTTACTGAGGGAGTTCAGCATTATGCGCTGCAGTTTATATTCCGCGTGCAGAAAGCCGGGGGTGTCAACAAAAACTATCTGGTAATGTTCGGCTTCGCAGACGGCAAGGATATTTTGCCTGGTCGTCTGAGGTTTATGCGAAACGGGCGAAAGATCCGTCCCCGCGAATTTATTAAGCAGCGTGGATTTGCCGGCATTGGCAAGGCCGGCCATTACGACAAAACCGCTTTTAAAAGAAAAATCTTTCTCTTCCATAACAAAATCCGGTTATTTTAAATTTGCGAGCGCGTCTATCACGGCCTCGTGCATTTGATTAGTCTCCCACAGCGCGCCTTTAAAGTTATTTGTCATTATACAAAAAACTATATCCCGTCCGCGCGCGTCTTTGACATAGCCGGCGTGCGCCCGCGCGCGGTCAAGCGAGCCGGTTTTAACGCGAGCGTTATAAGCCGCGGCGCTTTTCGTGAGACGCGCGGCCATACCGCCGTTGTCCAGAGGGTCGCCCGCGACGGGCAGCGATTCAATAAAAATATCTTTGTACGGCCGGCTTAAAACCGCCTCAAGCATATCAACGGTGGTGCGGCAGCTGGTTATATTATCGCGCGCGAGGCCGCTGCCGTCAAAAACTTCAAAATTTATATTGTCAACGCGCAGTTTGACGAGGAAATCCCGCATTCTGCGCGCGCCGTCCTGCGCGCTGCCGTCGCCGCCCTGGTATGCGCTCAGGGCGCGCAGCAAAGTATCGGCGTATAAATTGAAGCTGCGCTTGTTTGTATATCTGACAATATCCGCCAGCGGCGGGGAAAGGTGGGCGATAAGCAGCCTTTTGTCCTCATAACCGCGCGGGGCAAGCACAAGCGCGGAGCCTTTGACTTTCACGCCCTCTTCCTCAAGTTTTGCCTTAAGATACTGAACGAAAAACAGGGCTGGGTCGGGCATCGCCGCGGCGACTTCCAGCGGTTTTTCGGACACCTGTATGCCGCCGTAGGCTCTAACCGCGTTGCTGCCGGGCGTAAAATTTATATAAATTATTTCCCTGTCGGGGATTTCGTAAGCCTTTACATGGCTTATTACGTCAAGGTCTTTTATCTGCGGGTCAAGCCTGAACACTTTTGCCTGCTGGCCGGCGGATGAGCACGGCTCAAAATAAATCTCGTAAGAATTATCGCGCGCGCTAAGGCCGTCTACGGGCGCGGCGTAATAATTGCCTATATTCTGATAGCTTGTGCGCCACGGCAGCAAAACTCCGCCGTAGATTGAGTTGTCCGCGTATATATTGCCTTTTATCGTCCTTATGCCGGCGGCTTTAACGGCGCGCGCCCAGTCGTCGCAGAGCTCCTCAAGCGCGGGGGTAAGCGGCATTCGTACGGAGCCTAAAGTCGGGTCGCCCCCGCCTTTTATGTAAATATCGCCCGCCAGTACGCCGCCCTTGCGCCGGCCGGAGGCGTAAACCTCCGTCTTAAACCTGAAATCCGGCCCCAGTTCTTCAAGCGCGGCGGCGGTCGTATAAAGTTTTAAAGTGCTGGCGGGGGCAAGGCGTAAATCCGGATTAATTGAAATAATGTCCGCGCCGCCGGCGTATTTGGCGTAGACGGAATACTGCGCGTCTTTAAACACAGGGCTTTTCGCGAGCTCCGCGCTCAGACTGCTTATTATGCCCTGCGCTTGCAAAAGCGCGGGGCACAGAAACAGAAAAATTATACCACGCAAAAAATATTTCATAGCCGCGCTCAGTTGGGCCAGGGGTGCCATTTATCCCTGTCGCGCGAGTAAATCACCGCGGCTGCGGCGAGGAAATGGGCAAAAGGTATAGCTTCGGGCTTATCAATATCGCCGCGGAAATAGGCGAAAATATGCCCGCGCGAAATCAAACCCCCGCTGCTGCCGATGCGGCCTTTTACGTCGTAATCCGCGCGCAGGAAACCGCACATATGCCCCAACAGCATACGCAGCAGGGCTTTAACGAAAGACTTTTCCCTTATCACGGCGATTTCGCCGCCGGCGTTATACAAAACCCATCTGCGCCGCGGCAGGAAGCGCGCTCGCCGCAGACGCATAACGACGGCGGATTTGCCGTCGGCAATGATATATTCTTCCTTCAGCGGATGCAGGCCTTTTTGCACGGCTTTAAAGGCAAGCGCGCCTTTGTCGTCGTAAATATAAACTTTTACGCCAAATAGCAGCCGCAGCGTAAAACCCGCCGCGAAAAATAGAAGCCCCAAAAGGCTTAACAAAGCCGAAACGGAAATAATCGTATTAGCCACCGCCGCGTGCGCCATAACGAAGCCGGAAGTAAAAGCATAATCGGCCGCGAAGCGCAGGAACAAAAAAAACAAAGCGCCGGCAAGCCCCATGCCCATAAGAATGCCGGCCCAGCGGCTGCAGTTTGCCACGTAATTATTGCCCTGGTTGTCATGAAGATGGAAAAATAAATCCGGCGAGCCGTAAAGCCGCTCCCCTTTTACGGGATAGCCCGAACGCGGGTTTGCCGCGTCCGGCATGGCTTTGCCCCGCGCTACTAGCCGCAGCGCGAAAGCCAGCGCAATGAGAAAGAAATAACCCGCCGCCGCCAGAGCGGCGACGTGAAAAGGCGTAAGCGCGCCAGCCGGCTTCCGCGCGGGGATTGGCTCCGCCTCAAGCGGCAAGGCCTGTTGTTCTGGCGCGTGCGGCGCGGCAATATCCTGCCCGTAAATATCTTCAACCGCAGGCTCGTTGAACAGGCGCGGCGCGGGCGCGCCGGCGGAAGCGGCGGTAGGTTTGGCGGCGGGCGAGATGAAGGACAAAATCAAATCCGCCTCCACGTAAGGCAGGCCTTTAATTCCGACGTAATAAGCCCTGCCGTCAGCCAGGAAATACGCCGTGGTAAAATCCACCGCCGCGCCGGAATAATTGAAGGACAAAAGCGGGTCTCCGGTGGAAAACTCGGTGCGTTTTATTATTTCGCCGCTGTAAGTGTTTTCCAGCACGCGGAATTTTTTGGATTTGACGAATTCAAGCGCTTTTTGGGTTTCGTTTTCTATGCAATCGTAGGAATTGCACTCGGGCACGCTCGCTATTTTGATTGTGGCCGCGTCGCGCTTTAGGGACAGCACTTCGTGATCCTGCGGATTTACTTTAATCCACGCGGAGGGCAGATCAACCGTGAAGCCTTTATCCTGCGCGGCAAAAAGCACCGCGTAAGCCTCGTCGCCCGCAAAAGCGGCGAGGCTTGCGGCAAAAACGGAAATTTTCAGCGCTCGCCACAAATCCATACGATTATTATATAATATATAAAAAGTTATTGCGGCGCGCCGCCGCCGTCATAAAACAAGAGAGGATATAATTTATGGAAAAGGTGAAAATTTTAAAAAACGTAATTTCAAAAGAAATATCCGCAATAATCGGCGGCGCGTTGTTTATAGCCATGCTCTCCAAGATAGCCGTGTTTATGCCTTTTACGCCGGTGCCGCTCACCATGCAGACGCTGGCCACGCTGCTCGTGGCGGCCGCGCTGGGTAAAAAAGGCGCGCTTTCGGTAATTACTTATATCGCGCTGGGGCTGGCGGGCCTGCCGGTAATAAACGCGGGCATGTTTACCGCCGGATATATAGTCGGCTTTGTCATAGCGGCTTATGTGATAGGCTGGATGTTTGAAAGCAAGATCGTTTCTAATGTGCCCGCAAGTTTTCTGGCTTTCTGCCTTGGCGAAGCGATTATTTTAACCTGCGGCAGCATATGGCTGTCAAAATTTGTTGAAAACGCTTTCGCTTTGGGTTTTTATCCGTTCCTACTCGGAGGTTTGTTTAAAGTCTGTCTTGCCACCTATGTCACAAAACTTATAAAAAAGTGGTAGCGGTTCAACTTGCGATATGAGAAAGCCCCCTGATTTTTTCGTTTATAAAAACTTTATGCCGTTATGTCTATGCCCTGCCAGCGTTTGCTGAAGAAGCGCCACGCCATTACCGCGCCGGTCGCGCCGGCATAAAAAGTAATCCACAGCCAAGCCGCTATTATCCCGCCGCCCAAAACTCCGACTATAAGCCAGCTGCCGCAAATCAGCAGCAGCGCGCAGCAGGCCATGGCCTTCATGTGGAAACGCGTATCGCCCGCGCCGCGTATGGCGTCGCCGAATACGAGATAAGTCAAATCGCCCCAGACAAAGACGCAGAGCATCCACATCAAAGGCACTGTTCTGTCAAGTATGAGCGCCATGTCAGCGCTGAACGCGCCGCCCGCGAACATGCCCGTAAAAAACCTGGGCGCGGACAAAAACATTATTGATATCAAAATAACGTAACACGCGCCGATTTTAAGCGCCGTGAAAGTTGTTTTGACGCCGTAATCCGTCTGCCTGCGGCCGACGTACTGGCCCATAAGTATCTGACCGGCTATGGCAAGCCCGAGCAGCGGCATGAAAATTATTGACTGCAGCGTAAGCACTATATTGCTGGCCGCAAGGGAAATTTTATCAATATTGCCAGTAAAAAAAGCGAATACGGAAAAGGAAAAAATATCCATAAAAAACCCGAAGCCGTTGGGCAGCCCGTATTTCACCAGCCGCCGCGCCGAAGGCGCGTGAAAACCGAACAGCCTGTGCGTGCGGAATTTTTTGCGTACGCGCGGGCTCAGAATCATGCACAGGAAAATCAGCGTTATGCTGAAGCTGCCGATAACGGTTGACCACGCCGCGCCGGCTATGCCCATCTCGGGAAAGCCGAATTTGCCGAATATCATCGCGTAAGAAAGAGCCACGTTGACGATATTGCCCCAAAGGCTCACCCACATGGTGACTTCCGTCCTGCCCTGGCCGGTAAAGAAACCCGCCAGCGCATTATTGATGACGGCAAGCCCGCCGAAAAGCGTGAGTATGTTGAAATACTGCCTTTCCAGAACTTTTACTTCCGGCGCGTGCCGCGAGAGGCCTATAATATAATCACCGACCGGCGTAAGCGCGGCGATGATAACCCAGCACGCCGCGCCCACCAAAACGCCCTGCCATAAGGCGACGCTCAGGCTGGCATAACGCTTCTGCCCGTAATAATTGGCGATGAACACGCTGGTATATCCGCATGTGCCCATGAAGAAAGAAATTATGGCAAATGACATCAACCCCGCCGGCAGGCACGCGGCCAGCGTGTCCGTGCTGTACCATGAAAGGAACATCCTGTCCACAAACTGCATTATGCTTTGCGACGAAGTTGTGATAATCAGCGGCACTGCGACGCGCAGCAGAAGGCCGGCCGAGCCGGGCTCGTCCCTTTTGGCTATTTTTAATATGTTTACGGTTTTGGACATGTTATTTTGAGTTTTGAAAACCTTCGCAGCCGTCGCCGCGCGGGCCCTTTGCGGCCCGAAGCAATCCGGAATGAATAAAATGGTTTATGCTTTACGACACAAGATTGCTCCGCATACGCTCGCAATGACGGCAAAGACAGAGTGCACGCAAAGCGCAACTAAAAACCTGCGGCGGCGGTGATGCCGTACGCAGGTTTTCTTCGAAGTCAAAAAAGTTTATCTCTTAGAGATTTTACTTCTTATTGACCTTTACAGCCTTAGGACCCTTGTCGGATTCTACGACTTCAAAGGTAACTTCCTGACCTTCGGCTAAGGTTTTGAAACCGTCGCCTTGAATTTCCTGATAGTGAACAAAAAGATCTTTTGAACCGTCTTCAGGGGTGATGAAGCCATAGCCTTTCTGATCGTTAAACCACTTTACTTTACCGTTTGCCATTACTTTATACTTCCTTGTATGTGAACTTAAGTCTCTAAGAGACATAGAGGATTTTGCGCCCTCATATAAATTATACAATAAATTTCGCGCAATTAATCATTTTATTTTGCCGAAACGGCTGCCTGCGCGTACTTGCACGACGGCGGCGCGGCAAAACCGAAAAAACAAAAACCGCTTGACAAACCGATATAATATATGCGGCGGCATTGCGCTTTTGCCGCTCAGACACATTCCGCCGTCATTGCGGGGACTCGCAATAACGGCGGTTAGAAACTGCTTTAATTCAGAATCCCGCTTTATTTTTTGTCTTTGCCGCGGGTTTGCCGAGCATTGCGATCGTGCTTTTTATCTTTGCAGCCGCGGTGCTTATCCTGCGCGCAGGCGCAGGGTCCGCCCTTTGCTTTGCAGTTGGAACAGCCTTCTTTATTTTCCTCTATTTTGGTTTTGCAGGCGCAGGGTTTGCCTTCTTCTTTACACGGGCAGGCGGCGGCTTTCACGCCGCAGGGCTTATGCATTTTGTGGCCGTGTTTTGCAAAGCCCGGGTGTTTATGCGCGCGCCGGCTTTGGTGGCTGCGCTCGCCGACCAGTTTGCCGTCTACGCAGTTTTTGCCGTAGAAGCATTGCTGGTTTGCCGCGTATACGCCGCCGGCAAGGCACATTACGAATGCCGCTAGTATCAACTTTTTCATTTTATCCTCCTGATTTTTTACGTATTTATAATTTTACGCCGGATACTTTGCGCGTATAACCTCGCGCAGCACCTGCTGGACGCTCCTGCCCGTCAGCGGATGCCGGAAATCCGGCGCGATGAAACTTAAGGGCAGCAGCACAAATTCCCGCGCGTCCGCGCGGGGATGCGGTATGGTGAGCTGCGGCGTTTGCACCGTCTGAGAATTATAAAAAATGATGTCAAGGTCAATTTCCCTGGGACCGCCGGCGATGGTTTTCGCGCGGCCAAGCCGCGTTTCAATATCTTTAAGCGCGCGCAGCAAATCCTGCGGGGCGAGCGCGGTTTTAAATTCCAGAGCGCCGTTGACGAAATCCGGCTGGTCTTTAAAACCCTCGGGTTCGGTTATGAACAGAGGGGAAATCTTTTCCACGCTGCCGAAGGCTTCCAGCGCGGTCACCGCGTCCGCGATGATTTTTTTGCTGTCGCCCTTATTGCTGCCGAAGGCGATGTAAACGGTGTTAGAATTCGCAGCCGGCATAATAATTATCCTTTTCTTTCAATTTTATTTTCGCCGCCTGCGGGAAGATTTTTTTTGCTTCCCGCAGCAGGCGCAGGGCCAGATTTTCCGCAGTAGGGCATGGCAGCATATCGTTGAGCGTCCTGCCTTCAAAAGCGGCGTTTATGCGTTTTAGCGCGGCCTCCGCCTCCCTGAAGTCTATCAAATATCCTTCGGAATTTAAAGGGCCGCAAAAGGTTATTTCATATTCAAAGTCGTGGCTGTGAGGCGGCTCGCTCAAAGTTTTGTCGTGCCAGTGTCTTGCCGTGAAAGCCGACGATACGGTTATTGAAAAATGCGGTACGCTCACAATGCCTCCAGCATTTTTTTAGTCTCAATGACGTCATGCACGCGCAGTATGGCCGCGCCGTTTTGCGAGGCGATTTCGGCGGCTTTTAAAGAAAGTTCCAGACTGCCGCCCGTGAATCTTTTGCGCGACGCGCCTATTAACTGCGGCAGGCCCAGCGGGGAGAAATATTTTAAATTTTCCAGCAGGAACCAGTTCTGCTCCGAAGTTTTGGCAAAGCCCAGGCCGACGTCCAAAATTATATTTTCGCGCGCCATGCCGGCGGCCGCGGCCTCTTTTATTTTAACTTCAAAAAATTCATAAATTTCGGCGAGGATATTTTTGTAATCGCACATAGCCTGCATGTTTTTCGGCGTGCCGCGCGCGTGCATTATCACAAGTTTCGCGCCTTTTGTCCGCGCGGCAAGCCGCGCAAGTCCGGCGTCTTTAAGCGCGCTGACGTCGTTAATTATATTCGCGCCGGCTTCCAGCGCGGCGCGCGCGGTTTCGTAATTGTAAGTATCAATTGATATTTGCGCCGCGGGGAATTTCTGCCTTATTGCTTTTATCAGCGGCGCGGTGCGGCGGATTTCCTCCTCAACGGATACCGGCGCTGCGCCAGGGCGCGTGGATTCGCCGCCGATGTCAATAATCTCCGCGCCCTGCGCCAAAATGTCGTGGGCGCGCTTAAGCGCGGCGGGCGGCGCGGCATAGCTGCCGCCGTCGTGGAAAGAATCGGGCGTGGTGTTTAAAATACCCATTAAAATAGGAAGTTTCATAATGATATTTTTTGTAATTTTAATTCCTTAGTTTTTATTGTATAAAATTTAGTTTAATAATAATTCGGAATGTTCTAGTTATAGGCAGCACATTATCTTTGGCAGTCCTTGCGAGTATTCCCCTATATGCCGCTTCACGGCATTTCCCCCAATAGGGCAGCAGAATTATTTTTTCCTCTTTTCCTAGTTGTAATATTTTTAAATATGGGTTATAATATATCAAACCGTTTTTAATCCGTTCAGAGGAACAGGCGGGATATTTTTAACTATAAATATATAAGGAGAGTATATGAACACCAAAGACCTAAAAGGCTTTACGCTGATTGAATTGCTTGTAGTAGTACTCATTATAGGCATTCTTGCCGCTGTTGCTTTACCGCAATACCAAAGGGCGGTTCGTAAATCAAAGGCGGTTCAGGCCTTCGTAATCCTTGACAGAGCCTATAAAGCTTTAAACGAATATTATCTTATCAACGGCAGTACAGCTGGAGCGTCCTGGAAAACAATAGACCTTGAGATAAACTTAACCGGCTGTGATATAGAAACGAAAGTCTGGTCTGTGCCGGACGGTTTGCTTATCTGCACAAACAATCCCTATATAAAAGGCGGCTCATATGCCATATCGCCCTACCCATCCGACAGCATTTTTTATGATGAAGACCCCTACGGCAGCGGAAATGCCAGCCTTGACTATCTGCTGGGCCTCGATTACAAAACCGGCAGACGCTGGTGCGCGGCGACTTCTGAAGACGATGTCTGCCTGCTTTTGGGCGGAGTTCGGCAAAGCAATAATACGCTATGCGGAAACCACAGGACAAAGTGCTACGCGCTGTAGCGGAACTTATTCTTTCCGGATTGCTTTCTCCGATTACGACCTTCGGGGGACAGGCTCTGCTTTGCTCCCCGCAATGACGCCGTAAAATTAAACTTTCTGCACGAACTGCAGAAATTCCTGGCGTACTTCGTTCTTTTTGAACACGCCGCGCAGCGCGCTGGTTATCATATCGGCTTTATGTTTTTCAACGCCGCGCGCGCAAATGCACATGTGCTTTGCTTTACAGACGACCATCACGCCCAGCGGTTTTAAGTGCCGCATAAGGCTGTCCGCAATTTCAGCCACCAGCTTTTCCTGTATCTGCAGGCGGCGGGAATAAATTTCCACCAGCCTGGCCAGTTTGGATATGCCGATAACTTTTTTATCCGGCAGATAACCGATGCTTATGGTGCCGAAGAAAGGCAGCAGATGGTGTTCGCACGTGCTGTAAAATTCTATATCCTTCAAAATCACCATTTCGTCGCAGGAACCTTCCGTGAAAGTTTTGAGCACGCTTTCGGGCTTTTGCTTATACCCGCCAAAAAGCTTATCCCAGCTTTTTATGACGCGGCGCGGCGTTTCGCGCAGGCCTTCGCGCACGGGATTATCTCCGATATAGGCCAGCATTTCTTTAATATTTTCGGTCATACGGGCTTGGCTTATTTTATATTTATGAGTTTGTGCAGCTGCACGCTTAGTCTTATCCTCGGGTTTTGCTTTATTATTTGAAGGCATTTTGCAAGGTTCTCCTTTTTGTTTCCTTCCGGCTGAATGAAGAAAGAAGTTTTTTTGCCGATATATTTTTTATATTTTAAGATTTCGCTTTTTTTCGTTTTGCCGTCAACCACCAGTTTTATGACGTCGGCTTTTTTCAGCATTTTTACAAGGACATTTTTTTTGGGGGATACGGTGGCGCAGAAAATACGCGCGGTGTTTATATCGCGCGAGCCGTTTGTTTCAAGGTGTATTTCGTACCCGTTTTTGTGCAGCAGTTTTATAAGCGGCTCTAAGGGCTGCTCGCACGGCTCCCCGCCCGTGAGCACGACGCGGCGCGCCGGATATTTTTTGACGGCGGCCAGCAACTGCGCCGGCGTCATCAGGAAATTAACTTTTGCGGCGTATTCGGTATCGCACCATTTGCAGCCCGTTGTACAACCGGCCAGCCGCGCAAAAACCGCCGCCGCGCCGGTATATTTCCCCTCTCCCTGCACGGAATAAAAAATCTCGTTCACCTTCAGTTTTTCAGCGGCGGATAATGGCTGCGGCATCTTCGTTTTCCCACACTTCAAGGGTAATAAGCTTAAGGTTTTTGGGCGCAAGCGCGGCCGAGGTTTTTTCAAAAAGCCAGGCGCAAATATTTTCCGCCGTGGGGTTGGAGACGAAATCATTAAGATATTTATGGTCCGGCAGCGCGGCGGCGAGCAGCGGTTTGAGTTCCTTAAAATCGCACACCATGCCCTGCGGTCCCACGGGGCCTTCAATCTCAAAAACCGCGCGCCAGGTGTGGCCGTGCAGGTCCCCGCAGTCGCCCTTATAGTCGGGCAGCCTGTGCGCGGAGCTGAATTTACGCCTTACGCGCAGTATCATTAACGCTATCCTTTGCCGCGTTTTCATCAGCAATATGGCGGCGCATGAAAAAGAAAGAATAGGCCCCCAGCGCAAGCAGGTAAATAAATACCATGCCCGGAACCTTCAGCGGCGATACGAAATTCAGCAAATACAAAACGGTTACCGGCGCCTGCATATAACACGCGGCTTTTAACAGCCGCCCCGCGCTTAAGCCCGCTGCTGTAATGCCGTTGAAAACCGCCGCTACTATAAAGCCCAGCAATATCATAAAAGGCATTCTTATCAGCTGGGACAGTATGACGGCAATAATCAGCGTCCAGACCGCGTATTTCTGCATCAGCGGCTTGTTTTGCCTTATGGCCTGCGCGTCAATGGATAATTTTATTTTGTCATCGGGCACTTCAAGATACTGGAAGCGGTTTTTTGCGCTGTCGGATATATAAAGCCTGTCGGCCGTAATCTGCATTATTATCTGCGCCTGCTCCATCTGCGTGGGGTAAACAGGGTCTTTCTGCGCGGTGTTGAAATATATTTTATGGCCCTTAAGCTCGGGCGGAGCGATGGTCAGCGGATTATCGTTATTAACGGTGATTTTGCCGCTCTCCACGGTTATGGCCGGCATGTACTGTGCTATTTTATCTATAAAATTGTCCACCCTCGGGCTGAAAACGCGCCAGCCGGCCGGCGCAAGCAGCAGGGCGGTAATCACAAAAAGCCAGACTGCAAAACCGGCGGCGGCCCAGCCGGATTTTTTGATATATTCGGTATAAAACTTCGCGCTGTAAATAGCGCGCAGCGGCGCAATGAACATGGTAAACCCTCCGTAATCGGTAAATCTTTATTTATATTATATCAAAATACTAGGTTTAGGTCGTCATTGCGAGGAAGTTTATCCCGCGCGTAGACTAGGATGGTAATCCGGAACGGACAAAGTTTTATCATGAAACTCCACGGGGCTTGCCCCGCGGTATCTTTTTGTATTTAAATATCATATGCATTGCAGTCTTGACAAGCGGTTATTTGCCCAAGCGGCGATATTTATTCAAAAATCGGGGACGGAGTAAAAAACCCGCGATGTTTTCAGCGCGGGTTTTTACTGTTTTTCGCGTTTCAAACTTTATGCAGACGATTTTAAAACCTTCCGTTTACAATTACCATGAATGGCAGCCAGCCGTTGTTCTTTATGATGTTAACAAGGCCAATCTGCAAACCCTTTTCAATGGTATTGATATTGTTCACGAAACCGAGCTGCAAACCAGTGAAGTTATCGGCCTGGTTGTATATGCCATACTGGAAGCCCGTCATCTTGCCCGCGAGGCTAACCGCGCTTAGCTGCGCGCCGGTAGCTTCCTGCGTACGGTTAAGTAAGCCAACCTGAACGCCCTTCATATCACTGGCCCTGTTGTAGAAGCCGTAAAACTGCACGCCGGTAAGAGAGTCGGCCCTGTTGGACAAGCTGAAAGTGGATAAACCTACCACTTCCGGCGTATTATTGTCAATAAGACCGATTACCAAATTAGCCTTTTCCGTTTTGGGGCCGGCAATCTGGTCAAACAGCGAGAATTTAACCGGACTATCCGCCGCGGCGTTTACTGCGAAAGCTGCCACAATGATGACAGCCGTTAACAACTTTTTCATTTTTCAACCCTCCTTTTAAGGATATAATATATAGTACATCTTTTTTTTTATAATTTGTAAAATAGTTATATGGATAAAATATACGATCAGCTTGTTAAAGGTCTTAAGAAGTTTAGCGCGCGCACGGGCATAAAGCGCGCGGTGCTGGGCCTGAGCGGAGGGGTTGACAGCGCGGTCTCGGCCGTACTCGCGGCGGAGGCTTTCGGCGCGGGCAATGTTTACGGCCTGGCGATGCCTGCCCGATATACCTCGGCGCTCAGCAATGATGCCGCCGCGCGGCTGGCCGGCAATCTGGGCATAAATTTTACCGCGCAGCCCATAGGTCCGGCTTTTAATTTGCTGCGCGCGCAGCTCAAAAAAGATTTTGCGGCCGGCCCCGCGCCGATAACCGAGCAAAATTTGCAAGCCCGTCTGCGCGGCGTTATTATAATGGCGTTCGCCAACCAGCTTAAGGCGGCCGCGCTGGCCACAGGCAACCGCAGCGAAATATATACCGGCTACTGCACGCTGTACGGCGACACCGTGGGCGCAATCGCCCCGCTGGCCAATCTTTATAAAACTGAAGTTTTTGCGCTGGCCCGCCATATCAACAGGCGCAAAGAGATTATACCCGCAGTTACCATCACTCGCGCCCCTACGGCGGAGCTCGCGCCAAACCAGAAAGACAGCGACGAGCTTCTGCCTTATGGGCAGCTGGATATTATAATAGAGGAATATGTCTTCAAAAAATCCCCGCTGACGCAAATCTGCCGCAAAGCAAAAGTAAGCAAGGCGCATGCGCAGAGGATTATAAAAAAGATAGACGGGAGCGCTTTTAAACGCGGGCAGCTGCCTCCCGCGATAGAGATTAAAAAATGAAAAGAATTTTTGCGCTTTTACTGGCCCTGCCGTGCGCGCTTTCGGTTTGCGCGCAGCGGAGTATGCGCGACGTCAGCCGCGGCACTTTTGCGCCTACGGCCATAACCGGCGCGCGGCAACAGCAGGATGAAGAGCAGAAAACCCCTCCGCGGCAGCGCAATACGCTCACGCCCGACGGGCAGGACGTGCTTGTGCCCGTTAACGTTGACGGCGCTATAATTTATGTGCCGCGGGGTAAAACGATAGTCGCGCCCAACAATCCGCAGCCCCCGCAGGCGGAGCGGCCCGCAAGCATCCATTATACCGTCGTTGCCGGCGGCGGAGTGCGTTTTACGCGCGGGCGTGAAATGCCCGCCGGCGCGCGCGCGTGGCCGCGGGAAGCGCTGGGCCTCAATAATATCGCGCCGGAGCTTAACGGCGCGGGCGTCAATATCGCGTTGCTGGATTCGGGCGTATCGCCCAATTACGAACTTAACGGCAAGGTTGACGTCTATGACATGACAGGCGCGGGCAATCCTTCCGACACATTCGGCCACGGTACGGCTATAGCCGGGATTTTGGTGGGCGGCTCGGGGGAGACTAAATTCAAATCCGTGGCGCCGGGCGCGCGCGTAAAGTCCTATAAAATAACTTATGAAGAAAACGGCGAAACAAAAACCAGCAGCGCGCACATAAAGCAGGCCGTCGCCGATATTTTGGAATACAATAAACTGCGGCCGGCCAATAGGATAGACATCATCAACCTAAGCTACGGCCTTGACGACGGGCCGGATAAAGGCGTGGAGGACGCCCTTTCCAAGGCTTATCAAAACGGCATAACCATAATATCCGGCGCGGGCAATGACGCGAACGCGGTGCGCTATCCCGCGGCCTACGGCTTTGTGATTGCCACCGGAGCTATAAACCGGCAGAAGCAGCTTTTTGCGTATTCCAACTACGGGCCGCAGCTGGATTTCATGGCGCCCGGGGAGGACATCTTTGCGCTTGATAATGCCGGCGGCTACGGCTGGCTGGAGGGGGGAACGTCTTACAGCTCGGCCTATATAAGCGGCCTTGCCGCGCTGGTGATACAGGCGTGGCAGAATAAATATAAAGCGAAGCCTTCGCCCCAGCAGGTTTACGCGGTGTTAAAAAAAATCAGCGCGCCGCTGCCGTCGGTCCCCGAAGGCAAGCAAGGCCTGGGCCTGCCGGACGCGTCAAAGATACCGGCTGCGGTTTAAAAAATGAAATTCTACCCCCTTTGGGGCGGGGACGCCCACCCTGTGAGCAAGCGGCCCGTTTTCTTTTAATTCTATCCCCAAAGAGGGCAGAAGAAGCAGGAATTTATGAAAAATTATCAAAATTATGACATACCGCAGGACCTTATTTTTAAAACGCGCGATATACTTGATATGGAGGGCCTGCAATGCTCGCTGGCTCTGAACCCCGCGGATTTTGCGGACATTTCGCGGCCGCCCGCAAAAATAAAAAACGCGCGGCTCAAACTGCGTTTTTCCGCCATGCCCAAAGAGATACTTGCGCAGGGCGAAATCAGCGGCAAAATAAGCGTGCAGTGCTCGCGCTGCCTGAAGATGTTTGACAGTAATTTCAGCGAAGACTTTACCCGATTATTCCCCACCAAAGAGGAAATAATTGATATAATGTATATGGTAAAAGAGACGCTGGCCCTGCTGGAGAATATCCAAAATATCTGCTCCTCCGGCTGTAAAGGTTTGTGCGGCATCTGCGGCTGCGACAGAAACAAAGTGCAGTGCTCCTGCCGGCCGCCCGCGGCAAATTCTTTCGCGAGTTTGAAAGATAAATTTGAAAAATAATATGTGAGGAAACACAATGCCAAATCCGAAAAGAAAACATACAAGGTCAAGAAGGGATCTTAGAAGGTCATCCAACTCCAAACTGACGGCGGCGCATACCGTAGCCTGCGCCAATTGCGGCGCGCCCAGACTGCCGCATAATGTCTGCGCCAAATGCGGCTTTTACGGTGGCAAACTTGTGGCCAAAGTCAAAGTGAAAAAAGCCAAGAACGACGAATCCAAGTAAAACCTAAGGCATACCTATGAGGATAGCATTAGACGCCCTCGGCGGGGATTTCGGCGCGAAGCCCAATGTTATGGGCGCGCTGGAAGCCGTGCGGGATTTCGGTTATGAAGTCATACTTGCCGGCGACGAATCTGTAATAAAAGCGGAACTTAAAGCGGCCGGCAAATACGACGAAAGCAAAATTTCCGTAGTACACGCGCCGCAGACTATCAATATGGACGCGCACCCCGCGCGCGAATGCCGAGATAAAAAGGACGCGGGCATAGTGGCGTGCGCGCGGCTCGTCAAAGAAGGACGGGCGGATGCAATGGTATCGGCCGGCAACTCCGGCGCCGCTATGGTGGCGGCTTTATTCGGACTGGGACGCATAAAAGGCATAGACAGGCCGGCGATAGCCTCGCCCATGCCTACCAGGCGGGGCGTTGCGCTGCTGGTTGACGCCGGCGCAAACGCCGATTGCAAACCTCTCAATTTGCTGCAGTTTGCGGTAATGGGGTCAATTTATTCGCAAATCGCTTACGGTGTGGAAAGCCCCGTTGTGGGCCTGCTTTCCATTGGGGAGGAAGAGGGTAAGGGCAACCAGCTCGTTAAGGACACAACAAAATATATAAGACAGCTGGGCCTTAATTATTACGGCAATCTTGAAGGGCGCGACGTGCACACAGGTATGGCCGACGTCATTGTGTGCGACGGTTTTACCGGCAATATAGTTTTAAAACTTTCGGAAGGTTTGGCGCGGACGATGTTCGGCATGATTAAGGACGGCGTCAAAAAGAATCCGTTTGCTTTGCTGGGTCTGCTGATGGCAAAGCCCGCCCTGTCAAAAATTAAGGACAGGACCGACCCAGAAGTTTACGGCGGCGCGCCGCTGCTGGGCGTTGAGGGGCCGGTTATAATCTGCCACGGCAAGTCGGGCCCGAAGGCGATTTATAACGCGATAAAAATTTCCGCCAGGCTGGTGGAAAGCAAAGCGGTGCAGAACATAGCGCGCAGCATGCTGGCGCTGAAACCGGTTTTTGAAAAACTGGCGGAGCATAAAAATGAAGCTGCAAAATAAAACGGCCTTAATCACTGGCGCAAGCCGCGGCATAGGGTACGCGGTCGCCGAATGTTTTTTGCGCGAGGGCGCCGCGGTTGCCGTTTGTTCATTAACGGAGCAAAGCGCGGCCGCGGCTAAAGAAGCCCTGCTTAAAGCAGTGCCGGCCGGCCGGGTTTACGCGCAAAGGGCCGACGTCTCCCAAAGCGCGGACTGCGAGGGCTTTGTGCAAAACGCTTTCCGAGAATTCGGCGCAATTGATATACTTGTAAATAACGCGGGCATAACCAAAGATACGCTCATGCTGCGCATGAAAGAGGCGGATTTTGACGCCGTTATAAACGTAAATTTGAAAGGAGCGTTTTTGATGTCCAAAGCCGCCGTAAAATTTATGATGAAAGGAGCGGAAGGAAGCATAATAAACATGTCTTCCGTGGTGGGTCAGACGGGCAACGCGGGCCAGATAAATTACGCCGCTTCAAAGGCCGGCCTTATCGGCCTGACAAAAGCTATGGCGAAAGAATTTGCCTCGCGCAACATAAGGGTAAATACCGTGGCCCCGGGTTTTGTAAGTACGGATATGACAAACGCTTTAAGCGAAGAGCTTAGAGCCGAGGTGCTTAAAAGCATACCTCTTAAAAGATTTGCGCAGGCGGCCGATATCGCAAACGCGGCATTGTTTCTGGCCTGCGGCGACGCAAGCTATATAACCGGCCAGGTTCTGGCGGTAAACGGCGGGCTGTATGTATAAGAATTTCCAGAACGGAGGACGTAAAAATGGACGCTAAACAAGTAGAAGAAAAAGTAAAAAATATCATCGTGGAGCAGCTCGGCGTTGAGCCGGAGCAGGTCAAACCCGAGGCTCAGTTTGTAAACGATTTAGGCGCGGACTCGCTTGACACGGTTGAATTAATCATGGCCCTTGAGGAGGAGTTTGACATTGAAATCCCCGACGAGCAGGCCGAAAAGATTAAAACAGTCGGCGAGGCTTTGCAGCACATCGTAAGCAAAGTTGCCAAATAAAGACAGTGTGTGAAGAACTTGAAAAAGTATTAAACTATACTTTTAAAGACAGAGATATTTTGAGGGAAGCGCTTACCCATAAGTCTTACGCGGCCGAGCGCAGGCGCAGCCGCGATAATGAGCGGCTTGAATTCTTGGGAGACAGCGTGCTGGGCCTCGTGGTGGCCGGCTATCTTTACAGGCTGCTTGGCGCGAAGGAAGAGGGGGCGCTTTCCAAAATAAAATCAAATCTCGTCTCAAGGCATAATTTGTATTTTTGGGCGGCGGAGATAGAGCTCGGCAAATATATGTACATGGGGCAAGGCGAGGACAGCGCCGGCGGCCGCGCGCGCGAAAGCATACTTTCAAACGCGATGGAAGCCGTGATAGGCGCCGTCTACCTTGACGGCGGGTTTGAGGCGGCCGCCCGCATAATTTTGGACTGGCTTGCCACGCAGAAAATAGAGGCCGACAGCGGCGATTACAAAAGCATACTGCAGGAATACATGCAGAAACGCGGCAAAAACGCGCCGGAGTACGGGGTGGTTTCCACACTGGGGCCCGAACACGAAAAGATTTTTACCGTTGAAGTCTGCCTTAACGGCGTTCGTCTTGCGACGGGCAAAGGCAAGAACAAAAAAAGCGCCGAGCAGGCCGCGGCAAAAGCCGCTCTGCACGTTTACGGCGCGGCGCGGTGAGGGTTGCGATGTTTGATATACGGGACAACGGCAAATATTCCGTCCCTACGGGGCTAAGGCTCCTTCGGGCCACCCATTTCGTACAAAAGGGGAATTAAAATTTAATTCCGCGCTGCCTTTATCCCCTTTTATTTATAAAGGGGTGGCCACGCCGCGGCGCAGTGTAAGCGGGGACGGGGTATTCGGCGTTGTTAAACAAAATGCCGTTTCCGCAGCCGTTAAAGAAAGGGAGGTAATATGGAATTTCGGGATTTTTTTGGCGTAAAGAAAATCATAATTGCCTGCCTGATAGTTTTGCCCATACTCGCGCTGGCGCTGTTTACCGTCGTATCCATGCGCGTGCCTTCCAAAAGCAGAACGATCAACGAAAACACCTTCACTTACCGCCCCCCGTCGGAGATTACGGACGAAATCGCCTCCTACATTGAAGCCGACGATTTTGAAACAGCTTTCGTTCGCATAGACGGCGTTTTGAAAGACCCTAATATCCCCACTTCGCGCGGCGTGCCGCTGCTTGTTCTTGCCGCGCAAAAAGATAATCGGGATTTATGCGCCGTGCTGATTGCAAAGGGCGCGGATACCAATATTCCGGATTCAAACAACGGCGAAACCGCGCTTATCAAAGCCGCGCGCAACGGCAATATAGAGCTTATGAATATGTTGCTGATAGCCAACGCCGACGTCAACGCGCAAAGCCGCCGCGGCGTGAGTGTACTTACCGCGGCCATACAAAACGGCGACCCTCTGCTGATTGAATTCCTGCTCTCGCGCGGCGCGCGCGCGGGCAGCACGCGGGAAAATATGTTTAATTACGCTTTCCAGAAAAAGTTTGTCGGCGTGGACGCCATGCTCAAGACGGGCGTGCCGCCCAATTCTATTGACGCCAACGGCAATACGCCGCTTATAATCGCCGCTGCCTACGGCGATATGCCCAGCGCGCGCGCTTTGATAACTTATAAAGCCAATGTGAACGCGGCGAATAATATCGGCATGACGCCGCTGCTTTATGCAATACAAACAAAAAATAAAGATATGACGCAGTATTTCTTGGAGAAAGGCGCCGACGTAAATAAGGCAAATAACAACGGGGAGACGCCGCTCTTCTGGGCCGCATATTACGGCGACACGCAGCTTGTTGACGTGCTGCTGAAGCTTGACGCCGATTATAAAAAAACCACCAAAAGCAATATGACCGCGCTGTCAATCGCGGAGCGCAATAAGAAGTCGGAGACGGCGAAACTGCTCAAAGATTTCATAGCTTACAAAAATCTCCCGCGCGACGAAAAAGGCCGGCCGATAGTCCCCAAAACAGGCGCGGCTGCGGCTAAGACCGCCGCCAAGAAGACGGCGGCCGGCAAAAAAGCGGTTAAGCCGGACTCAGCCGCCGCAGCCGGTATGAGCGCAGTTCCCGGCATGCCCGCCGGCATGCCTGCCGGTTTTGACCCCGCGGCGATGGGTATCCCTACCGGCGCCTTGCCCGCTGAGATGGGTGGCGCTGGCGCGGCCGCCCCCGCGCAGAAAGAGCCGCCGCGCACGGTAGGCGGCACGCAGATAAACACCCTGCGCACCTCAAGTCTGGCCGGCGGCGGTTCGCAATAGCGGCAAAATTCTGCGCCCAAAACGCGAAAAAATTTTATATAGTTTATTTATGAACGCTAAAAAAATTCTGAAATTCTCTTTTATCTTCGCCTTTGCGGCCGTGCCCGCGCGCATTGCCGCGCAGACGATGAAGTACGTTACCTATTTTCCGGTACCGCACGCTTATTACAAAACCTTAAACGTCAAAGAAACTGCGCTGCTGGCCACAAGAGGCATGCCTGCTTATAAGCTGGAGGACGTTTTCTCCGAAAATAAGCCCTATATTTCGGGCGAGGTCTTTATTGGCAACAATGATAACAAGACTGGTGATTTGACTGTCAACGGCTCCTTCAATCCGTATAATAATCTGACGATACTCGCCTTCGGCACTGGGAAAGGTTATGAAAGTAATATAGGCGGTTTGACCGTCTTGGGAAACAATAACAATCCATCTCCGGCAGTAGGTATTTTGGGTATAGTTGGTGACGTCACTATAAAACAAGGCTCGACTTTTAACGCCACGGGGCTTATCGCCTATAATAAGCTTATAATAAAAAAGCTGTTATGGGATGGCATATCCGGCGAGCTTGACGTCAGCGGTTGCAGCAAAGGTCTTTCGTGGCAGACTTTGCAGCTCTCCGGCACGGACGCTTACCGTACCTATCTGGTTTGTGGTCAATAGCTTCTCTCTCCGTTCTTTAAGCGGGTATTCTAAATTGATGTAAGGGGAATGAATGGAAGGGCGGCGCACAGCGGCCTCGCTCAATCATTTTTTGCGGATATCCGTAAGTTGTGCGCCGGTATAATAATGATTTAGTATCTCGTCAAAATTCTGGCCGGCTTCGGCGCGGCCGCCGGTGCCCGTCTGGCACAGGCCCACGCCGTGCCCCCAGCCGCCGCCGTAAAAAATAAAAGCTTTCGCCGTGCCCTTTTCAAGCACGGGCTCTACGATAAA
>JAIRLH010000024.1 GCA_031259485.1 Elusimicrobiota bacterium | reverse complement strand
GCTTACCGACCTTAAATGCAAAAGCGATTGCAGCAAAAAGCAGGTGCTAGCCGTCAAGGATAATGCCGCGCAGAATGCCAAGGATATAAAAGCCGCCTCAGCGAGCCAGGCAAAAGGTGCCAAGACCGCCGCCAAGCAGCAGGCTGCCGATGTAAAAGAACAGTCTAAAAAGCAGGCGGACGAAACCAAAGCCAATGTCAAAAAACAGACCGCCGAGGTCAAAACCAATGCCAAAGCCGTCAAGAATGACGCAGTAAAACGGGCTAAGAGCGCCAAGGCTAATGTAAAGCAACAGGCAAAGGACGCCAAAACCGCAGCCAAAGCGGAAGCCGACAATTGGACATTGATAGGCGGCGAATAAAAAAGCAAAAGTGCTTTTAAACAACCCTCGTTTACGTAAAGGATTATTTTAAATAAGGCTTTATTTCTTTGTAAATTTTTTCTGCTATCAGCCGGTAGCCCGCGGCGTTGGGGTGTATGGCGTCGGATTTTAGCTGCGGTTTGTGAAAAATGCCGTCCATAATTCCCTCCACGAAAAGCGCGCGTTTTTGTTTGGCCAGAGTCTTCATCATTTTTGTGTAAGGCGACATTTTGAAATTTCCGCCCGTGTCAACGACCACCGCTGCCGCGCCCAGTTTTTGGACATAGTCAATAATCTCGGCGATTGCGGTTTGCGTCTCACGGAACGGGCGGCCGCGTATGGCGTCATTGCCGCCGAATTCTATCAGAACCATGTAAGGCCTGTATTGCGCCATCTCCCGCATGCGGTTTGCGCCCATGCGCGCGGTATCACCCGATACGCCCATGTTGATTACCGGCATTTTTACCATGCTCTCAAGCGCCGCGGGGTAAGCCTCGTCCGCGCGCGCGCCGTTGCCGGCGGTAAGGCTGTCGCCGAAGGCGATTATAACGTCGCCCGCATTTGCCGCGTTCAGCGGGGCCCGCCCGTAGCCCGCGGCGCAGAGGCAAAACGCGGCCGACAAAAATAGAAATTTTTTCATATCTTTAATATACTATATATAAAGCCGTCTTTTCACGGGAGATTATAAAAATATGGAGCCCTCTCAAATCGTCCAGCCGCATATAGTTGATATGGAAACGGTGCACCATCATGTGCGCACGTTTTTCAGTTTCCTGCCGGAGAATATGCTGCTAAGATATTTAACCGGCCTGACGCTTATTTTGCTGCTTATCTTCCTGCTTAAATACATAGCGCGCCTGCTTGAGCACCTGACCGAAAGAATTCTTTTAACCCGCGCCGACGTTGATAAACGCTGGCTGCCGGTCATCGCGCGCAATAAGCTGCTTACAAATCTTTTCTTCTGGATAGGCATGGTGTTTTTATCTTCGGTAAGCTCGGCCTTTTTGCAGGATTATTATCACAAAACCAGCGCGGTCGTGATAAGGGTGCTCAACAGCATTGTTTTAGTCTCGCTGATGCTGTTAATAAGCTCTTTGCTAAGCGCGCTGTCTGATAAATTTTCCGCCGCGGTTAAGCTGCCGATCAAGGGCCTCACGCAGGCCGCAAAAATTATTTTGTGGATATTAACGGGCCTGCTGATAATATCTACGCTGGCCAACAAAAACCCTATGTTTTTGCTGGGCGGCCTTACCGCCTTATCCGCCATAATAATGCTGATTTTTAAGGATTCAATACTGGGGCTTACTTCCGGTTTCCAATTACTTATGAACGACCTTGTCCGCGTCGGCGACTGGATTGAAATACCATCGCAGGGCGCGGACGGCAATGTAATAGACATAATGCTTACCACAGTGCGCGTGCGGAACTGGGATAATACCATCGTTAATATCCCGGCCTATAATCTTGTGGCAAACTCCTTCACCAACTGGCGCGGCATGAGCGAAAGCGGCGGCAGGCGCATAAAACGCTCAATCAATATTGACGTAAAATCAATACGCTTTCTTGACGATAAAGATATTAAGAAACTTGAAAAAATCAATATCCTGCGCCCGTATCTGGAGCGGAAAGAAAAGGAAATTAACGAAGCCAACTCAAAACTTGGCGCGGCCGCGGACGATTATAATATGCGCCGCCTGAGCAATGTGGGCACGTTCAGGCAGTATTGCTATGAATACCTTAAGGCCAACCCGAATATCTCCGATAGATTCACGTGCATGGTGCGCCAGCTCGCGCCGACTTCCGAGGGCCTGCCGCTGGAGGTTTATGCTTTTTCCAACGATACCGCATGGGAAAATTACGAGGGCATACAGGCCGATATTTTTGACCACCTGCTTTCCATCATCAAGGTATTTGACCTGAAAGTCTACCAGCGCTTCGGGGAGACGTATAAGGAGTAGCAGGATTTATCGCGCCGCGTTCTCTCGCTTTTTCCGCTTTATTAAAAGATTATAAATATAAAGGGAAAAAATGGTGCCAAGTACAAAGCGGACAAAACTTAGAAAAGAATCAAAATGCCCGCGCCATGTGTGAGATGACGGGCACATTGGCCCCTGATGTCATCGGCAATTATTCCGGAATTATTATCTATTAAAGCCATAGTTTAGGGTATTTTTAGGCGGCCATTACCGGAAAACCCAATATGCACCGGCGCTAAACAAACCGCTGTAAAATATCAAAGACATAATGGACTAAAATATAATCTGTGCCGCGTAGTTTTTAGCGCGGCAAAGATTATGTTCGGAGCCCAATATGAAATACCTCAATAAGTTCCATAAAATCCCCATAAAACGCGCCGTACGTAATTTGCAACGTGCTGTACTTAACGACAATGATACGGCTAAACAAAGATACTCTATC
>JAIRLH010000138.1 GCA_031259485.1 Elusimicrobiota bacterium | reverse complement strand
TAATATCTGCGGCGGATATATTGGGTATCCTTGATATTGACCGTATCAAAAACGCTGTCGCCTTTGAACTGCTTATTCTTCTTGTCGCCTTTAGTCTGGCTGCCGATAAGGCGCAGATTTGCGCCGGCGTATTTAAGATGCATCTGCGCGCCGAAGATCTGCTTGTTGTAAGAAAGGAATTCGGTATTTGGCAGCCGCAGCTCTATATCGCCGAAGTCGGCGCTCTGCACAAATTCTTCCCCTTTGCCGCGGTAGGCTATGGATATATTTTGCGCGTCGGAACTCTGGTCGTCGTAATCAATGTCAACGAAAATCCTGTCGCTTATCTTGCCTTGGAGTTTGACTTGCATTTCCTGTTCAAAATCCACGCCGCTGAAGTCGCGGCTGTTGAGCGTCTGTGTGCCTTTATATTTTTTTGAAACGTATTTCAGGCCGAAGGTCTTGCGCCCAGTCAGCGATATTGTTGTGCCGTATATCGGCACAAGCAAAGAGGGATTCAGTATTTCAAGATATTCTATGCTCTTCTCGCGCAGTTCTATGCCGCCGCCGGACTTCGCTATTATATTGTCAAGATACTTGCGCGAGTAGCGGTAATAATTATCCCAATCCTCTTCCTCACCTTGCGGCTGCGGGAGGAGAAGCGGGGTATCGTCCTGCAAAAATTCATAGCGCGAAGGCTCAAAAAGTTTAAAGCCCGCGCGGCTTTGCCTGTCGCCGAAGTAATCCTGCCGTTCCTGCTCCAAATCGCGCTGCAGGGCAGACTCGGCGACGGGGCTCAGCGGCGCGGCCTGCTGCGGAGTATCGGGCGCATGCGGCGCGGTAAAGGCTGTATCGTCCTCAAACGGGGCGGAGCCCTCGGGCGAAGGCTGCGGCTGCGGCATTATGATTTGCGTATCGTCCAGCAAACTCGGCGGCGCGGCGGCAGGCAGCACCTGCGCATAAAGCGCGTACTGACTGAGTTCGCTCAAAAGCAGGGCCGCCGCGAAAGCAAATCTTAGGAATTTATTAAACACATGTTCTGTCGCATATCGTAATTTAGGCAAATAATCTCCTATTTTAAATTTTATAAAAAAATACGCGCAATAAATATCATATTCATTGCGCGTACTACATTAAACAAAAAACAAAACCTAAATCTTTAGCAGCTTAAATTCAATAAAAGCAACAACAGCGAAAAACGAAACCGGCAGCCAGCCGGCAACAACGGGATTTACTATGCCGCTCTCGCCGGCGGAGTTAAGCAGCGATACTATCCACCAGAAGGTAAACCCTATGGCAACCGCGCAAACTACGTTGATAAATTTGCTTGAGCGTTTTAAAGCTATGGCCAGCGGCATGCCTAAAAGGCACATGACCAGCGTGGCGAAAGGCGCGGCCAGTTTGGCGTTTAAAAAAGTGTATTCCTGAAAGACGCTGAGCCCGCTGGATTTAAGGAATTTTATCCTTCGCAGAAGCTCGCGTATTGAAAGTTCCTCCTGATCCGCTCTGCCCAGGGCGATTTGTGCGGGCGGGATTGAAAAATCCGACGCCATTTTTACAAAAGGCTTCTCCCTCACGCTGGCGCCGCGGCCGAAGTACCTTATGAATCCGTCCTCAAAATACCATGTGCGCGCGGCCGCGTCCCAGCGGAAACTGCGCGCGTTTATCTGGCGCGAGATGGCGCGGCTGTCGTCGTAAACGTCAATAAACATGCCATGCATCAGGCCTTCGTCCGTCCGCACGGTTTTGGCAAAAAGCACGCGGTTTGCGTCAAGCCGCAGCGTGACGTCGCGCTGGGTATTGGCTTTCCAGTCAGCGCGGTGTTTTATTTTTACCTGCAAAATAAGGTTGGCCCTTTTGTACATGGCCGGCACGGCGAATTCCTGAAATGCAAGGCCGCACAGCGAGACAAACGATATGCAGATTATAATCGGCCCAAAAATCTGCCTCACGGTGAATCCGCCGGCAAGGCAGGCGGTCCACTCTCCGCTGTTTATCATATCGGTGATTACCAGCAAGGCGCTCAGCAGGCAGGCGACCGGCAGCACCATAAGCAGCAGCGATGGCATAGTGAGCAGAGAATACTTAAAAACCATCCTTACCGACGCGGAATAGGAGGATACCCAGCGCATTTTTTCAATGCTGTCGCCCAGAAAAATGAGCGCCGCAAAAATACAGATTATAAAAATGAAAGGCCCCCAGAATTTGCGGGCTATGTATTTGGAAAGTATGCTCATTGTCAACGCTCTTATCAGTCCGAAAGTTTTTTGCGCCACCAGTACCAGCCGCCGCACAACCCCAGCGCGGCCGGCAGCAGCGGCGCGCAGTAAGCCGCAACACTCGACAGCTGGCGGCCCAGAATATCACCCACCGTCAGCAGCCCGAAATACGTAAATATAGATACTATACTAAATAACATGGCAGCCCCGCGCCCAGCCTTTTTGGTAGTAACGAAAGCTGCGGGGCAGCCCAATATAAAAAATGCCAGTACGGCAAGCGACATTGAAATGCGGTAAGCCGGCTCCGGTCTGTAGGTTTTTATATATTCATCTTTAAGTCCGCCGCCGGCAAGCGCGGCAAAAAGCTGCGGAGTGGTAAGCTCCGCTGCTTTGAAAGTGTGCTTTGCGGCGGTTCTCTGCGAAAGCGGCATATAAATATTATACCGGTTGAACTCCGCGGTTATAATTTTACGTTCGGCCCGCGCGTCAAGCCGCTGCAGCTGGCCTTTGTCCAAAATGATATTTATGCCGGAGCGGCCGATGTCAACTTTACCCTGCGCCGCGTTTACTTTTGTGCTGAGAGCGTTTGCGTCGTTTTTGCGTGAAAGATACACGCCTTCCAAAACATTATTTTTTTTGTCAACGTTTTCGGCGAACAGATCCCAGTCCCCCAAGCTTATGAAAGTTTTAGGTTCTATATTTACTTTGGTTATTTTGGCGGCGACGTCTTCCTTGGCTTTATATACGCGCAGCCGCCCGCGCGGGCTTACCCAGCCGGTAAGCCACAGCATAAGCGCGCACAGCAGAACCCCCGCGGCGAGTATAGGCCGCGCAATTTCCGAAAAAGAAAACCCCGCGGCCCGCAGGGCCATAATCTCGCCGCTCTGGCCCATAGCGGTGAGCGTCATGATTATCGCAATCTGAAAGGCTATAGGTATGCTCAGCGCGAAAATATCCGGCAGAAGATGAGCCGCGGTGCCCAGCACCCAAAGCATATCCGCCCCGTACTGCATGGCATAAGTGAAAATCTGCGAGAACTGCACCATAAACACTACAAATATAAACACAAACAGAACGCCGGCGAAGAAGCGCAACATGTTCCTGCTTATATAAAGCGATATTATGGACATGCAATAATTTTAGCAAATATGGGCTTTTTAAACAGGGAAAGACACAAATAGCATAGATTAAAAAATAAAGGTATTTTTCAGCTGCTATCGCGACTTTGCCACATTGCCTAGGATCGTAATCAAGGGCGGCAATCAAGAATAGTTAATTTTTCATGCAAGCGAACGCGAAGCAATCCAGCGTAAAGGGTTTTTCCTTTATCTTCGTATGTAAGCTTTTGATGTCATCGGGCTTCATAATGACCTCCTTTTGATTTGCTTTTTGCAGCCTGACTGCTGCAAATCTCATCCTATATCAAAAGGAGTTTTTTTGTTTTCCCTTATGGGTAAACCTTTTTAGAACCCCAGGCCTAACCGGGGAGTTATTACACAAAAAAACATGCGGGATATTAAATAATATTCCGCATGTTTGTTAATCTTGCCTCAATACCATTTTACGAAAAGCGAACACCGCTTTTAACAACACGAGAGTTATTCAGTCGGGGGTACGCATTTCCTGACCATGACAGAGCCCTTGGTAGGCAAACGGGTTATTATATTACCTAATATGGCATAGCAACGACCGAAGTCGTCTGTATGACAGTCAGTCACACTAACAAATAAACTAGAAGGAGAAAACCAAGTAGTTGCGCATATAGCGCGCTCCCTATTG
>JAIRLH010000133.1 GCA_031259485.1 Elusimicrobiota bacterium | reverse complement strand
CAGACCAGAAGCGGAGGAAGCGGCGTAAATATCGCCGTTTATCTGTCCGGCAAGGGCGAAAGCGGCCAGACTTTCTTTGGCTATATCCGCCGCTTCCTTCAGAGAAACGGAAATTTTGGTTTCGCTGTTATATTTTAGCGCGGGGCCGCCGTAATCCGTATCGGCCGTTGCGCGCACATAGGAATTGCCCAGCGAAATTTTAACCTCATTAATTTTGGTCGTGTTCTTTTTCAGGTTTGTCAGAGTATTTATCGCCAGCGTTATTTTGGGCAGCGCGAAAGCCGGCAGCTGCGCGGGCGCAAATTCCTGCGCCAGCTTATTATCCACACCCGTTATCGCGCCGTTTAAGACGGCGGCGGGGTTATCTAAGTTGCTTATTTTGCCGTTAAGCGAAACTTTTGAAGTTTTGTACGAGGCGTCAAAATTTGTAAGTTCAACCGAGGCTTTTTGCGCGTTCATACCGGCTAAATTCGCGCTGCCCGCGAGAGTAAAAAGCACGGGGGAAAGTTTAATATCGGGCAATTTTATATCGGTGGAGAAAGAGGCTTCAAAATTAAACGGCTTATTAAGGTCAAAACGCGCCACGCCGAAATTGGCGGAGCGCACGGCGAAATCCATGCCGGCGGCGTTATCCGCATAGCTCACATTGGCGTTTTTAACATAAACATTGTCGGCGATAAGCGCAATCGCCGCGGGCGCGGCGGCCGCGTATTCGGGGTTTTGCGGCGCGGCGGCATTGCCGCCGGAAAGTCTGGCCGCGTTCCGCACAATATCGTCAAAATTAAATTTGCCGCTTTTATCTTTGATCAGACTGACGTCTAAATCTTCAAGCCCGATTGTATCAATTTCCACTCGGCGGCCGAAAAGCGGTTTAACCCGCGCCTTAACCACGGCTTTGCCGGCTGAAATGAATACCCCGTTTTTAAATCCGCCCGCCTCGGAAAACCTGAAGCCTTTAAGCGTTACTCCTATGAGATTGAAACCAAGGGATTCAAAATCAACCTCCCTGTTGAAATTAGTTTTTACATACTCCTGCCCCATAGTTTTGAGTTTCGCGGGCGGGAACATCATATAAAGCGCGGCCAGCGCGCCGCACAGCAATACGGCGGCGGCGACCGCAAGCATAAACAGCCATTTAAACAATTTTTTCATATTTCTCCCCTTTCTTTTGCGGCGCGGTTCCCCGCCGCGCGCGCTTATTAATGTTCATGCGAGATTTTCGATTTTCAATTATTCTTATTTTCATTATATAATATAATTAAATATATAAACAATAACGGAATTATCCCTTAGCGGTAAACGAGCTTGATATAAGAACTATCCCGCGCCGCGGGCACTCCCCCCAATCGGGGGAGAAGTTATACTGACTGTTTATTACGGGATAATTCTGAACAATATTAAAAGGAGAAATTTTATTTATGGATTTTATTAATGATATATTTTTGCAGGCTCACAAAAACGGGCAAACTACCCTGACGGAAAGCGAGTGCTATCAAATTTTCCAAGGCTTGGGCCTGCGTACGCCGGAGTTTAAGATTATCCCCCCCTCGCAGGATATTGCCGCGCTGCTGCCGCGCTTGGCGGGAGATAAGATTGTAATCAAAATACTTTCCTCCAAAACTCTGCACAAGACGGATAAGGGCGGCGTCAAAGTCTGCGTCAAGGCGGAGGCTGCGCAGGTTTTCAAAAAAATGGCGGCGGACTTCCCCGAAATTGATTCTTTCATGCTCGTTGAGTTTGCCGATTATCCGCATTTTGCCCTCGGGCGCGAGATACTTTTGGGCGCGCGCGCAGATAAGGCCTTCGGTCCGCTTATAACCATAGGCATAGGCGGCACAGACGCGGAAAACATTACCAAAAAATTCCGCGACGGAATTACGCCCGCCATAACCCCCGCGCAAAACATTGACGCAAAAAGTTTTATAGAGAATTCTTTTGTATGGCAGTATACCGCCGGCAATGTGCGCGGCGGCAAAAAATCGGCGGAATTTGACGACATGCAAAACTGGGTGCAAAAGCTGGCGCAGGTAATGCTGCGCTTTAGCGCGAATGCGGAATTTATTATTGACGAGCTGGAAATTAACCCGCTTGCCGCCGTCAACGGCAGGCTTTGCGCGCTGGACGGGGTTTTGCGCTTCCATAAAAACGACGGGGCGCAAAATACAAAAATAAAATCCACGGCAACGGGCATTAAAGCGCTGCTTGAGCCCAAAACCGCGGCCGTCGCCGGCGTAAGCGCGGATAAAATAAATATGGGCCGCATAATAATGCGCAACGCGCTTGAAGCGGGTTTTGACAAAAACAATCTTTATATTCTCAAAAAAGAAGGCGGGGAAATTGACGGCGTAAAATGCTATCAGAGCTGCAAGGATTTCCCTAAAAAAGTAGATATGTTCGTGGTGACGGTGCCGGCGGCCGCAGTGCCCGACGTGCTTAAAGACGCGGGCGAAAGCGGAAAAATCAACGGGCTGGTGCTGATAAGCGGGGGCATAGGCGAGAAGGAGGGCAGCCACGAAATCCGTCAGAAAGTAGAAGATATGATAATTGCCGCAAAAAAAATTAATCCCGATTTTACGCTTAACGGCAGCAATTCGCTGGGCGCGGTTTCCAACCCGGGCAAAATAAACACTTTATTCATACCCAAAGACAAACTTACCCCGCCGCTGGGCGGGACAGGCAATTACGCGCCCTGCGCTTTTATAAGCCAGAGCGGCGCCTTTGTAATATCCGCATTAGGTAAAATGGAGCATATTAAACCGCTTTACTGCGTCACCACCGGCAACCAGCTGGATATAAGCGTGCCTGATTTTGCGGACTATCTGGCCGCGGACGATAAAGTAAAAGTAATCCTTCTTTACATTGAAGGCCTTAAGGAAGGCGAAGGCGCGCTGCTCGCGCAGGCCGTCACAAAAGCGCGCGCCAACGGCAAAAACGTGGTTATCTACATGGCCGGCCGCACGCCAAGCGGGCAAAAGGCGGTTATGGGACACACGGCCTCCATCGCGGGCGATTATATAACCGCGAAACAAATTATCGGCGGCGCGGGCGCTTTTATGGCCGATACTTTCGGAGAATTTGAAGCCTTCGCGCAAATGGCCTGCAGCTACAGCGGCATGAAGCCGCGCAACAATAAGGTTTTCACGATAAGCAACGCCGGTTTTGAAACCAGCGGCATGGCCGATAATGTTCGCGAGGGCGGGCCGCTCGCGCTTGCTTATCCCTCGCCCGAGCTTAAAGAGAAGCTGGGTATTATTCTGAAAAAATATAAACTTGACGGCATTGTCGACGTGCGCAATCCTTTTGACGTCACGCCCATGTGCCCGGACGAGGCCGCGCTTGAAATCGCGCAGACAGTGTTTAAAAGCGGGGAATACGGCAGTTTTATCTTCTCCACAATCCCGCTGAGCCCCGTGATAAAAACGCTTGAAGCCGATAAGCCGGACTTCATGCCTAAACTTGCCGCGCTATCGCGCCAATACGGCGTTCCGGCCGTGGTGAGCGTGTCTTCCGGCAGCCGCTTCGCATATTACCGCCAGACGGCTTTGGACGCGGGCCTTGCGGTTTTTATGGAGGCGGATAACGCGGTGCGCAAACTGTCCGCGTTTCTAGCAAAGACGGTTTAGCAGGTTTGCCTGTCGTCATTGCGGGGAGCGGTTGCGCCGAATACGGCGCGGTCTTAAGAAAGAATTAATTAAAAAGCCGTTCTTGCGCAAAGCCATAATAAATACGCCAAAAGAAATATTTGTATAAAAGACAAAAAAGAAAGAGAAAGTATCTGTCTATAATCTAATTTTAGTTTTTTT
>JAIRLH010000126.1 GCA_031259485.1 Elusimicrobiota bacterium | reverse complement strand
GCGCAAAGCCAACGAGGCGCGAAATCTTTTGGGAGATGAGCGGCTTGAAAGGGAATTTGCAGATTCCTTCCCCTACGAACAGACCGAAGACCAAACCAAAGCAATAGCCGAAATTTCGGCTGACATCATGCAGCAACGCCCTATGGACAGAGTGCTTGTGGGCGACGTGGGATTTGGAAAAACCGAAGTCGCTATGCGCGCCGCGCTTAAAGCCGTCTTAAGCGGCGCGCAGGTCTTGCTGCTTGTGCCGACGACTGTGCTTGCCGCTCAGCATTACAAAACTTTCGGCGCGCGCATGGCGGGCTTCCCCGCGCGCATAGCTATGATGAGCCGTTTCCAATCTAAAAAAGAACAGCGTCAAATTGCAGCCGACATAAAAAATGGTATCGTTGATATCGCAATCGGCACGCACAGACTGCTTTCAAAGGATATAGAATTTAAGAACCTAGGCCTGTGCATTATTGACGAGGAGCACCGCTTCGGCGTCAAGCAGAAGGAAAAAATAAAAGCCAAAGCCGCGGGCGTGCACACTTTAATGCTTTCCGCCACGCCGATACCGCGCACTTTGAACCAGTCTCTTTCAAGCCTGCGGGATATTTCGCTCATAGAAACCGCGCCGCAGGGCCGTATGCCCATAAAAACGCGCGTGCTGCCGTACGGCGACGATGTTGTGGCGCAGGCCGCGCGCGAGGAAATAGCAAGGGGCGGCCAGATATTTTACGTTTACAATAAAGTTGAAAGCATGCCCGCCAAGCTGCAACGCCTCAAAGAACTGCTGCCCGAGGCGCGCATTTGCATGGCGCACGGCCGGCTTGAAGACGCCGCGCTGGAAAGTACGCTTTGGGATTTCTACAACAAAAAATATGATATTCTGCTGGCTTCCACGATAATAGAATCCGGGCTGGACGTCACAAACGCCAACACTCTTATTATTGAAAACGCGCAGGACTTCGGCCTTGCGCAACTCTACCAGCTGCGCGGACGTATAGGACGGGGCGAAACAAAAGCTTTCTGCTACCTGTTGCATCCGCAATGGCTTCTCAAGAAGAAAGAGGAAGATTTCGCCTTTGACTCCTTCTACGGCAAAATTAAAAAAAGAGAAAAATCCGCCGCGGAAGAAGCTCAAAAACGCCTGGCCGCCATAATGGAATTCAGCGAGCTTGGCAGCGGTTTCAAACTCGCGCTGCGCGATTTGGAAATCCGCGGCGGCGGCGAGCTGCTGGGCATACGCCAGCACGGATATGTGAACGAGGTCGGCCTATCTCTTTATTGCGATTTGGTGGCGGCGGAGGTCAAAAAACTCAAAGGCCAGTATGTGCCGCGGTCCGCGCCGGCGGCTGTTAATCTGCGCATTCCGGCCTATATCCCGCCCGACTATATGCCCAGCGACAGCGAACGCCTGCGCTATTACAAAGAATTCATGGCGGCCGACGCGGCGCGGAAGCAGGCTTTGCTCAAAACGCTTGAAAATATCGCGGGCCCCGCGCCGGCGGAATTGCTGAATTTGGTTGAGATAATGCAGCTCTCGCGGGACGCGGGTTTGCTAAATGTGCGGCAGATTGAAGGCGGGCCGGATTTTACGGAATTTTATTTTACGAAAGATTTTAAAATCCCGTCCGCCGCCGTGGGGCAGTTACTGGAGCGGTTCCGGAATAATATAAAGTTTTTACAGGCGCCAAACGGCGACGGAATACGCATTTATCGTTCAAACGCAAATCCGATAGAAAACGCAAAAAACATACTAAAAATTCTCTCCCGCATATTTGCGTAAAAATTCTGTTTTATAACTTTATATAATACCCGTTATAGCCGCTGCCATTCCACGATATTTTTTGCACGTTAAAAACTTTTTTGCAAAGATCGTTTAGTCTTTCAGAATTTTCCGGCGCCATGCATTGCCTAATGCCGCTCGTTATATAGAATTCCATCCAGATACCGTCAGCCGAAGACCGTGCTTTGACCGAATAATTGCAGCCTGTCCCGCATAGATTCAGCCACATTCCATTTGGATACTGCGCAAATTGTCCAATGCTCGGACCTTGATCTAGAATAGTTGCCCCTTGCGGTATGCTGACATCCAAATCTTCAAATTTGGTCGTGTATTTCCCCGTTGTAAGGTGGAAAATTTTGTTTGCGTTTTCCAAAGCGGTCATTATAGGCAGTAAAGACGCAACGCGGCTTCTTTCCACTGCTTTTAAGTATTGCGGGATCGCGATAGCGGCCAGTATGCCGATTATTAAAACAACGACTAATAATTCAATAAGAGTAAAAGCCTTTTTGTTGTTATGCATGGTGATATCCTCGTGGATTTAAAAATAAACTTTTATTTTTTATACCAAATACTCCTCAATTTTACAATACTTTTTGCATTACGATATTATTATCATACTGTGCCTCGCGCCTTTGTTTGTCATTTCGCGTCCCTCGGCCGCGCGCGGGACGCGAAATGACAAAAAACAACTCCCCCTGCTCGCGAATATGAACGGGAATAAAAACAAAAACTTAAATACACTTGTTTATCCTCCCCATATCCTGGTAAACTGTAAATATGAATAAGCGTCTGTCCTCAGCAGTTTTAATCTGTCTGTTATGCCTGGCTTGCGCATGCAATAAACCGGCCGAGCGGCAGGACGCGCAGCCATTGCCCGAGG
>JAIRLH010000015.1 GCA_031259485.1 Elusimicrobiota bacterium | reverse complement strand
GCTAAAAAAGAGAGGCATAAGCGAAGTTCTGGAACTACTCCCATTGGCCAAAACCACGCGAGACTCTATGCAAAACGCGGCAAAATATACCGTTCAAATTTTAAAAAACGCAAATATATAATATTCTAAGATGTTATGTGCTGAATGTTTCCCGTCCGAAAGGGCGGGAAACTACGGCTTTATATTTTGGGTTATTTTCGTGGCTCAAATATAATAGCCGTTTTTGTTTGTCGTGTCATCCCCTCGGGCTCACCTCTTTGTCATTCCCGCAGAGCTGTTGGGCGGGAATCTGAGAAAGAATAGATGCCCTCCCAAAAACACGAGGGCATGACAAACGGCCGCATACCCGATAAAACATTCTGGGATGACATAAAAAATAACGAGATGAAAGGATAAATAACAGAAAGGGCTTCATGTTAATTTAATTATTGGCAGTAGTTTTGATACTCGGAATATTTGCGGCGATTGCTTTGACATAGTATAAAAGTTAAACCGTAAATTTATAAAGCGATTTGAAAAACAAAAAACTCTCCTCATAACATATGGAGAGTTTTTGTTTTTCATATTAAAACACTTTTTTATGGTTGCGCGGTAAACTCGTCTTTGCCGACGCCGCAGGCAGGACAAGTCCAGTCAGCCGGAAGTTCGGCCCATTTCTTGCCCTCCGCTTCTTCGTCGTAAACATACCCGCAGACATTACAAACGTATTTCATAAATAATACCCTCCGTAAGTTTCAATTAAAGTTTAACCCTTAAAAGTCGTTGCGCCGCGCGGGGTTTTGCCGCGCATTACCGTCTGATAATAATTATAAGTCAGCGGGCGGCCTTCGACGCTCAAGGCTTCGGCGGAATGCACCGCGCCGATAAACATCGTATGCGTGCCCAAATCAACGGTTTGTTCCGTTTTAATTTCAAAAATATCAAGCGTATTTTCAAGTATCACAGGCAAATTATTTTGCGTTAATTTGAATTGATATTTTGCAAATTTATCAAAATTACGTCCGGTGCGAAAACCGAAGTTCCCGATAAAAACCATATCCGCGCCTTCTTTAATGGCCTGTATTGTAAAAAAACCGCTTTTTAATATATATTCATGCGTAAGAGAATCTTTATTTGCGCAAATTGCAATTTTTTCCGGTTGAGCGGTAACCTGCATAACGGAATTTACTATCATTGCGTTATTTTTGCCGCTTAAAGCCGCTCCGACGATATATACCCCGTACGATAAATCGTAGAAGACCCTTGCGTCTATGCTCATTTAAATTTCCCCGCCGCCGCTTTGCCGACGGCAGCGCCCAAATCAAAACATTCTTTTAATCGGGCCGCGTCCGGCACAAATTTGGCTTTAACCATAGGAGATACAATTTGAACGCTTAAGCTTTTCATAATATCTTCCATTTTATTCAAAACGGACGCGCTCCAGCCGTAAGAACCGAAAGCCGCGCCGACGAGATTTTCTTTTTTAAGACCTTTCAGATAAGTGGTAATATCGCCGAGTGAAGGGAAAATTTCCTGATTAATAACCGGCGTGCCAAATATCAGCGCGCTTGCGACCATAACCTCGGTGGCTATATCGCTGCGGTGTTCGGTGTGCAGAGAAAATGATTTTGTTTCAACGCCTTGGCTTGCAAGGCCGTCAACCACGCTTGCCGCCATTTTTGCCGTGCTGCCCCACATCGTATCGTAAACTACGATAGCTTTCTTTTTGCTTTTCTGCGCCGCAAAATCTTTGTACATTGCGATAATTTCAGGTATATGTTTTTGCCAAATTACGCCGTGGTCAGGGCATATCATACGCGGATTTATGCCCTTTTGCTCTACGAGTTTTAAAAACGCGCCGGTTATTTTGGAATAGGGCAAAATTATATTGGCGTAATATTTGCGAAATTCATAAATCCAGTCTTCGCGATTGGTTTCATAATCAAAACGCTGCGTGCAGGCATAATGCATGCCGAAAATATCATTGCAGAATAAAATATTTTCTTTATTTAACAGGGCAACCATGCTGTCCGGCCAGTGAAGCATTCGCGATTCTAAAAAAGTAAAACTGTCTTCGCCTATCTCAAGCGTCGCGCCGTTGGCGAGCGGTTCTATCTGCAAATCCTGCCCTAATTGTTCTTTGATATTTTGAACGCCGAGTGTTGAAGCATAAACTTTTTGCGGTTTAAAATCGGCAATGGTTTTGCGCAGCGCGCCGCTGTGGTCCATTTCGGCGTGATTGCATATTATAATATCAATTTTTTTATCGCCCAAAACATCAGTCAGGCGGGCTTTCATTTCATCGTAAAAAAGTTCTTTTACCGTGTCAATCAGAACGGTTTTTTTATCCAGCACCAAAAAAGCGTTATAAGTAGTTCCCTGATTTGTGGAATATCCGTGAAAGTCGCGAATATTCCAGTCAATCGCTCCCACCCAGTAAATTTTATCTGTTATCTTTACTGCTTTCATGCGAACTCCCTTTAGAAATTTTATCGTGTAATACAGCAACTTTTTTATAATTATATCATAGCAAATAAGGATAATAGTTTACACCGCGAGGATAAAAAAAAGCCTTACCATATTTTTTGCAATATTTTTTAACAAACAATCCCGGCCTTTTATTGCCTCTTATCTCTATAATTCTGCATTTGGCGTGGCAAATATAATCGCTTGCAAATTCTATGGCGTTATCTTTAAGTTTTAAATTGATTATCCTGAACACAAAAACACTCATTATGCTCCCGAATAATTTTAGTAAATTTTTTCGGAGCATAAAAAAACCTCATTTTTGATGAGGGGTTTTTTGCATTATTTTGTGGTTGGTATTGTTTTAATCTCTTCGCTATTATAATCCCAAAACAAGGTATAAACGACTTTGCCGTCTTTTATACGATAGGCATATATTCCTTTGGGGTCAAGTTTATAACTGAATCTATTTCCTGCAAGCGCCATTTCCCCGCGTCTGTTTGGATATGGCTTCAATATTAGCATAACGTCGTTCCATTTTGTACTACGATCGGGATTAGCTCCCGCGATAGATTTTAAGGCAGTTGACGCTTCTACTACATCAACCTTTAACATACTTTTGTCGTATGTAGTCTTTGCAATTTGGGCAGTGACAATGCCGATAACCATTACTACCAATACGAATATTGCGGCGATTATTTTCCAATCGGTTATTGCTTTAGGTTCTTCTCCAAATCTGTTTTCCCCTTTTGTTCCCGGATGAAGCAAAAGAACTAAAAAGAAAATAAGATTTATTAAAGGAATGAACGCTAACACCATTAACCAGCCGCTTCTATCTAAATCGTGCAGTCTTCTAATACCTATAGTCAACATCGGTATAAAAGAAGCAATTAAAAAAAGATTTACTATAATACCGATTGTCTTACTAAATTGCGGCAAAAAATGTATTAATACTCCTAATAATATTAATATAAGTATTTGCCACGCAGTGAAACTACTATATTGCGCACGGCTTGCTCTGCCGCGGATTTGAAAATACCTTTTGTATGGCTCAATTAGATAATTCATTTTTTCCTCTTTTTTGTTTAATTTAGCTTTTTAGACGACAAAAACGGCTGTTATATTTGAGCTAATTGCATAACCCAAAATATAACAGCCGTAGTTTCCCGCCCTTGCAGACGGGAAACATTCAGCACAAGATATTCAGTTAATTAGGCTGGACATCTTGTGCTTGATAACGAGCTGTTTTTGGATTGCAATTATGCCTTTGGTATCCCAAAAGCTTGTTTTGCTTTCGCAAAACACCCAAAAACGTTTTAAATTTTTATAAGCCGATTTGTTTATAACCACCCCGTCGGACTTTGTCCGATACCACTGCGCAGAGAGGAAGTTTTATTTTTTTCGGCTTACATATAACAACCGTTCTCCTGAACATTCCTTTTATCATTGCGGACAGAGCCTCTAAAACAACATTATTGCTGAGGCAGCCGGATTCTATTTATTACTCATTATCTTAATCTTAGCAAAAATATTTTTGTTTTACACAATATTTTTTAAAGACGCTTTTTCCACTCGGCCATTATTTGCAGGGCCTGCAACGGGGTGATTTTATCAAGTTCTATCATTTTGATTTCTTCCACTATCGGGCTGGAAAATAAATCCGGCCCCCGCGCCTCTTTGCGGACTATGCCCGTGCTCTCGCGCTCCCCCAAATCTTTTAGTATCTTGCGCGCGCGCAAAATGCAGCTGCGAGGCAGGCCCGCGACTTCGGCCACGTGTATGCCGTAGGATTTATCGGCCGGCCCCTGTTTTATTTCAAAGAGGAAATTGAGTTTTATATCGCCCTCGGGCGTTTTATATTCGCTGGCTTCCACGTGGAAGTTTTTGATTTTTTCGTATTTTTCTTCCAGCTCGGTAAGCTCAAAATAATGCGTGGCAAACAACACGCGCGGCCCCGCGCCCTGCGGCTTGTGAAGATATTCCGCAATCGCCCACGCTATGGAAATGCCGTCAAAAGTTGATGTCCCGCGCCCGACCTCGTCCAAAAGCACAAGCGTGGCGGGAGTAGCCTGAGCGAGGATATTTGCCGTCTCCCGCATTTCAACCATAAAGGTGGATTCCCCGCGGCTCAGCGCGTCCTGCGCGCCTATGCGCGTGAGGATTTTATCCGTCAGCGGCAGACTTGCGTTTTTGGCGGGCACAAAGCCGCCCATCTGCGCCATTATTGCGATAAGCGCGGTCTGCTTAAGATACACGCTCTTGCCGCCCATGTTGGGGCCGGTTATTATCATTATCTGCGGGCCCTGCCCGCACAGAAATAAATTGTTGGGCACGAAGCCGCCAGCCGGTATATTATGTTCCACCACGGGGTGGCGGCCCTTTTCTATATGCATGGCTTCAAGCGCGGGCACAATTTGCGGGCGCGTATAATTTCCGTCTGCCGCCGCAACGGCAAGGCTGTAATAACAATCCGCCTCGGCTATTATTTTGGAGAAAGATTTAAGCAGCGCAAGATTATCGTAAAGATATTTTTTGATTCCTTCAAAAAGCTCAAGCTCAAGGCGCAGGCTCTTTTCCTCGGCCGAAAAGATTTTCTTTTCCAATTCTTTTAGTTCCTCGGTGACAAAACGCTCGGCATTGGTTAAAGTCTGGCGGCGCGCATATTCATAAGGCACTTTGCCGGCGAAACTTTTTGAAACTTCTATATAATATCCGAAGACCGAGTTAAACCCCACTTTCAGGCTGGATATGCCCGTGCGCTTGCGCTCGCGCTCCGCAATATTCTGCAATGCGCCGCTCGCATTGGTGCGCAGCTCGGCGAGCTCGTCCAGCTCGGCATTATAGCCGCGCCTTATTACGCCGCCTTCGCCGGCGCGCAAGGGCGGATTTTCGTTGACGGCTTCGTAGAGAAGTTTGGCGATTTCTTCTAACTCGGGGAAATTGCGCTCAAAAAAATCTTTAAGCGCGGGCAGGACTGCCGGATATTGCGCGGCCCAGTCCCCGAATTTGCCCGCGTGTAGCAGCGAGGCGCGCAGCCCCGCCAAATCCCTTGGCGTCGCGGAGGAAGTGGCCACGCGGCTCATAATGCGTTCTATATCGCGGATTTCTTTGAGGATAAAAGCTAATTTGTCCCGCGCTTCTTCGTTAAAAAGTAAGGCCGCCACGGCGTCCTGCCTTTGAGCGATTTTAGCCGCGTCCATCAGGGGCCTCAAAATCCATTCCTTAAGCGTGCGGCTGCCCATCGGCGTATGAGTGCGGTCAAGCACGCCCCAAAGCGTGTTTTTGCGGCCGCCGTACTGGCTTTGCACAAGCTCAAGCGTGGCTGCGGCATTGCCGTCAATCTGCATAAAGTCAGATATAACGCGGTAAGACGGGGCAAAATATTCTTTAAATTCTTTATTGGCGGCGGAGACATAATTTAAGCACATCAGTCCGGCTTCCACAGCTAGCGGCGTATCGCGCAATATCCCGGGCCAGGAAGGCGGCGTTGCTTCCCCGTCAGGCAGCGCCACGGGTGATAAAGCAACGCTCTGCGGCAGCATTATTTTGGTTTTGAGTTTTGCCGCGCTTTCTTTATCGGTCAGGATTTCGGACGGATTTACTGAGCCCAGCAGCAAAGCAAGTTCCGTCATATCCGCGTCGCCGTCGTTTTGGGTTATCCAGAAATCGCCCGTAGAAGCTTCAAGACACGCAAATCCCCAGCCGCCTGAGGACGCGCGCACCGCGGCGAGATAGTTTGAGGTTTTGGCTTCAAGAATAGCGTCTTCCACCACGGTCCCGGGCGTTATTATGCGCACAATATCGCGCGCGAAAAGTTTGGTTTTGCTTTGCGCGGGTGCTGAAAGTTGTTCGCATATCGCCACTTTGCGGCCGGCTTTGAGCAGCTTTGCGATATAAGCGTCGGCAGAATGCGCAGGCACGCCGCACATGGGCGCGCCGCCGCGCGCGGTAAGCGCGAGGCCCAGCAGCGCGCTGGCTTCTTTGGCGTCTTCAAAAAACATTTCGTAAAAATCGCCCAGACGGAAAAACAGCAAGATTCCGGGAGTTTTGGCTTTCATCTGCTTATATTGCTGCATTATGGGCGTATCGGACATAGTTATATTTTAATATATTTTTGCGTAATAAGCCGGCCGCGGCCGCAACAAAAAACTCCCCGCGGGTTTGGCTACAGGGAGTTTTTTGTGCAGTACAGTAAGTTATATTACTATTTATAAAGTCTTAACGCATCGGCAAAAGCAGTTACTTCCTCTCTATAACTCGAAGTGCGCCAGAACATTTGTTTTTCCCGAGTAATGAACTGACTCGTAATAAAAGGCTCTTTAGACCACTGTACCTCAAAAAGCTCGTCAATTAGCAAGATATTTTGACAAGGGTCTTTGGAGCAGATATTTCTAAGTCTAAAGGCCTAAATAAAATTGATTATTAAACTTTGACTTCTGACAGTATTGCCGAGACTTCCTCTAAACTCCGCGCGCGCACAAGAGCCTCGCGCAGCGCGGCGGCGTTTTCGAATCCGCGCACCCAATAGCCCACGGTTTTTTTGCTGCGACTTATGCCTGTGCGCTGGCCGTAGAGTTTAACGTTTTCTTCCGTCAGCCGGCAGAACAGATTTATTTTATCCTGTAAATTTGCGGGCGCGCCGCCGGCCAGCTGCCGGAAGATAAAA
>JAIRLH010000173.1 GCA_031259485.1 Elusimicrobiota bacterium | reverse complement strand
CATATCTCGCTCCTCACTACTGGTTAGCTTTTTGGTCAAATATACTAACTAAAGATTATAATATATACTTTTTCCTCTCCTGTCAATAGCATGTTTAAAAATATATTGATAAAAACATTTATTTTATTTTTTATCATTCTGCATAAAGTGTAACACAATTGCAGAATCCAAATAATGGATAGATTGCGATACCTCCGCTTCATGCGGCGCAGGCCCCGCGCAAAATGACGCTAAAAAGCTTGTATTTATGCTGTTTTTATTGTACCCAACCGCGGCGGCAGTGGTCGTCAACGTAAAGCCAGTCTCTTACGTTGCGGCCGTCGCCGTAGAGCGGTATCGGCGTGCCGTTGAGGGCATTTTTTATGACGGCCGGTATAAATTTTTCCTCATGCTGGCACGGGCCGAAATTATTTGAACTGTTGCTTATCACGGCGTTCAGGCCGTAAGTTTTGTGATAAGCGCGCGCCAGCATATCCGCCGCGGCCTTGCTCGCGCTGTAAGGCGAGTTCGGGCAATATGGCGAGCTCTCTTTAAACAAACCTTTATCGCCGAGCGAGCCGTAAACTTCGTCCGTGGAAATCTGCAGAAAGCGCGCGCCGGCAAAAGCGTTTTTAGGCTCGCGCGGCGCGCGCAGCCAGGCTTTGCGCGCGGCCTCAAGCAGCCGGAAGGCGCCTTCTATATTGGTTTTTATAAACTGTTCCGGCGCGGATATGGAATTATCCACGTGCGACTGCGCGGCAAAATTAATCACGCCCTCAATATGACGTTTGGAAAAAATTTCGTTCAGCAGCGGCGCGTCGCAAATGTCGCCGCGCACAAGCGTGTGGCGCTCGGCGGGCAGCGCGGCTATGTTGTCCATGCTGGCGGCGTAGGTAAATTTATCAAGGTTTATTACGTGCAGGCTTTCGTCTTTGCGCATTATATAATTGAGAAAATTGCTGCCTATAAAGCCCGCGCCGCCGGCTACCAAAAGATATTTAATCATATATTAAAAAACGGGATTTTTAAGATAATCAGCCCAGCTCATGCCGGCCGCGTCAGCGTCCGAAACTATCTTCGCCGCCTCGGGCGCGGGCCAGTTTATTGCAAGCTGTTTGTCGTCGTGCCTTATCACGCGCGCGCTCTGATGGCGGTAAGGAGCGTCGACCTGATACAGCACTACCGCGCCCTGCGCAAGGGCGGCAAAGCCGTAAGCAAAACCCTTCGGGATAAAAAGATGTTTGCGGTTTTCCCCCGTAATTTCCGCGTCAAAATGCCGGCCGAAACTCGCGGATTTAGCCCTCAAATCCAGCGCGACGGCGTAAATTGAACCCTTCAAAACATGCACTATTTTTGCCTGCGCGTGCGGAGGCAGCTGGTAATGCAGCCCGCGCACCACATATGGGACGGAGTAAGAATGATTTACCTGATAAGTGGCAAAATGCTGCGGGAAATCCTTCTGGTTAAAAAGCTCCTGAAAGGCGCCGCGATTGTCGGGGTAATAAGAGGAAGAGCTTTCCCACAGCAGAAGGCCCTCAAAACCCGTGTCAAAAAATGTCATATTTCCCCCCGATTTCTTTTGCCACCGCGGCAAGATAGGCCCCGTACTCGCTGCCGGCCATGCTTCGCGCGGCGGCGGTCAGCGTCTTTTTGCTTATCCAGCCTTTTTTGTAGGCTATCGCCTCAAGACACGCGATTTTGAGGCCTTGGCGTTTCTCAAGCATGTGTATAAAAGTCGAGGCCTCTATAAGCCCCTCGTGCGTACCGGTGTCAAGCCAGGCAATGCCGCGTCCCAGCGGCTGCACTTGCAGCGCGCCGGACTTAAGATAAAGTCTGTTAATATCCGTTATTTCCAGCTCGCCGCGCGCGGAAGGCTTTATTTGTTTGGCGTATTTGACGGCATTATTATCGTAGAAATAAAGTCCGGTTATCGCCCATGGAGAGAAGGGTTTTTTGGGCTTCTCCTGCAGCTTAAGCGGCCTGAAATTTCTGTCCAGCCGCACCGTGCCGTAATTCTGCGGATTCTTGACGTGATATGCGAATACGCGCGCGCCTTTCGCCGCGCTGGCCGCGTCCGGCAGGAGTTTAGCGAATTCGCGTCCGTAAAAAATATTGTCGCCCAATATGAAAGCGCACGGGCCGCCGGCCAAAAAATCCTCGGCCAGCGGCAATGCCTGCGCTATGCCCTGCGGGCGCGGCTGCTCTATATAAGTAAATTTAAGGCCCAATTGCGCGCCGTCGCCAAACAGATTTTTGTAAGCCGGCAAATCGCGCGGGGAAGAGATTAAAGCAATCTCGCGCACTCCGGCCAGCATCAGCACGGAAAGCGGGTAATAGATCATGGGCTTATCGTAAATGGGGATAAGCTGTTTTGACACGGCGTTTGTTGACGGCCGCAAACGGCTGCCCGCGCCGCCGGCAAGCAGGATACCTTTCATATAATGATTATAGCAGATTATGGCAAAACGGCGGATAAATCTCTAAGCGATAACAGCGAAAATATGTATAATAATCAACTTAACATGGGTTAAGCTTTCTGGAACCCCTGGCAGAGGGGGCTAAGACATAAAAACACCCCCATCCCACGAGGGAGGGAGTGTTTTTGTTAAATTGCTCCTTATTGCTTTTGAGGCTATTCCTGCGGTTTGCCGGCTACGCCGCTGCCGGTATTAGTATGCGCGGGGACGTCCGGTTGCGCCGCCGGTTCTTGCGAGGCCTGGGGCGCGGACGCGGTTTCGGCGACATCCTCGCAGGAAGTAGTTTCGGCCGTAAGGACGCAGGTTTCGCCCGCATTGTCCGCGCTGACCGCGCCGGATTTATCCGCGCTGTCGGAGGAATTAGGCGTATCGCCGGCGGCGGTTTCAACCGAGGGCGCAGCTTCGCATGCCGCGCCTTTCTTTTCCAGACCCGGGATATTATCCCAGTCTATCGGCGTCAAATCAGCTTTTGAACGAGCGATATTTCCGTCGCCGCGCTCGGCTTTCTCGCCGCGCTCTAAACGCTCCGCGCGTTCGCCGCCAACAGCCGCGGCCGCAGAACCCTTGGGGCCGAAACTCAGCACCACTTTGCGAAAGCGCCCTTCGCCCTCGCTCACGGTGGACATGCCGCTGTCCTCAGTAAAATATCTGTGCACATAGCGTCTGACCTGCGCGGGCATTGGGCGGAATTTATAAGGCCGCTTGGTGCGCTTGAGCGTCCTGACGGCGGAGGAAATTTCTTCGTCAATTCTATCTTCCAGATTGCGCCGGTAGTTCTGCGTATCGGCCATCACGGAAATCGGGGTTTCAAAATCGCGGCTGACTATGAGCGTGATTAAATACTGTATTGATTCCAATGTTCTGCCCTCTTTGCCGATAACTACGGCCGGATGGTCGCAGTCAAAAGTAAGAATAACGCGCTGCTGGCGTCCGTCCCACCACGCATTAAGATTTTCCGTCTTAACATTCATGTGTCCGAGGATTTGGCAAAGGCTCTCTTTGGCCATTGTCATAGGCTCGCGCATATTATCGGGTATGACGGCGTTTTGTATCTCGGCGGACGGCAATTTTTGCGGTTCGTTCTCTTTGGGCATTTTCGGCGCGTCGCCAGCCGCCGCGGCTTTTGCCTCCCCGCGGCGCGGCGAGGCCGTGCGCGAAGAACGGGCGGGTTTGCGATCGTCGCGTTTACCGCCGCAGGAGCTTCCGCGTTTTTTGGAACGCGGCTCCTTATCATCTATATAAGGCGATTTGTCGCGCAGGCGGCGGCCGGCGGGGCTGTGCTCGCTGTCCCATTTCTTTTCTATTATGTGCACTATGGCCGGCCTGCCGCCAATGCCGAAAAAGCCGGATTTTTCTTCCTGTATCACGGTGACTTCCACCTGGTCTCTGCGGCGGCCAAGCTCGTTAAGGCCGCGGATAATCGCGGCGGCTACGTCTTTACCTTCTGTTTTGATTTCTCTTCTTGCCATAAAATTTATCTCCTATACTTCTCACTGCTCAGGCGAACTGCTTCGCCAGCTTTTTTTTAAGAACTATGTTGATTGCGAAACTTATGCAGTTGCTCACGAACCAGTACAGAGTAAGCCCCGCGGGGAAGTTTAAAAACAATACGGTCATGAACACGGGCATATACTTCATTGCCGCCATGGAAGGATTGTCTTTCCCCATATCCGGCATTGTCAACTTCTGCTGGATAAACATCATCGCGCCCATGGCCACGGGCAGGACGTAATAAGGATCTTTGGCCGAAAGGTCGTTTATCCAGAAAATGAAAGGCGCGCCGTGCAGCTCCCACGATGTGCGCAACGCGTTAAACAGCGCAAGAAATATCGGCAGCTGTATGAAAAGCGGCAGGCAGCCCGTGAATGGGTTCGCGCCGTATTTTTTATACAATGCCATGGTCTCGCGCTGCTGGGCGGCGGGGTCCTGCTTGTATCTTTCCTGTATTCTTTTCATCTCAGGCGAGATTTTTTGCATTATTATTGAAGACTTAAGCTGTTTGTAAGTCAGCGGGAACATTGCCGTCTGTATCAGTAAAGTCATCAGCACTATGGCCCAGCCGTAATTGCGCGTAATGCCGTAAAGCCATTCCAGCAGCCCGCGCGCCCATTGGCCGAACTGCTTGAAGAACCCGAATTGCACGCTGCGGCCGAGGCCGTAGGGCAGCGTTTCAAGATATTTGTAATCTTTGGGGCCGATATAAAAATCCGCGCTGTAGGACAGCGTTGATTTTGCGGGCACCACGCTTGGCAAAGCTATGGAAAGTTTGGGCCCGTAAACCGCTTTCTGGCCGAAAAGTCCGAAGAAAGAATCCTTGTTATAAGAAAATTCTTCGCTTAAGCTCAGCGCGCCGGCTTTTGCCGTCCAGTTCTGCTGCGGGATTATTGCGGCGAGGAAATATCGGTTGTCAATGCCGGCCCACTGCCAGTCGGCGCAATCATCTTCCAGTTTTTGGGGCTTGCCCATGTGCTTATCGGTAATTTTATTTACGACGAGGAACTTTTTACCGCTGTCATTTATAGCGCATACGGCGCGCCAGTTGGCTTCGTTTTCGCTCTGTTCGCTTTTGACTGTGGCCAGCCCGGGGCCGAGTTTCAGGCTCAGGTTTGAAACGTCCAAATCCCGGGCGGTTGTATTGACCAGTTTAAATTCCAGCGCGTTTATGCCGCCGTTCTTGTCAAAATGATAGCTTTTATAGAATTCCAACCCCGGGGCTATTTGGGCTCTAAAGGCGATATCGGCCGTTTTGTCTTCCACGCGCGTAAAATTAACGTCCGGCAGCGTGGCGAAATAACCCTGCGTCCCGTAGGAGGCAAGGTCAACCGGCTCAATAATGTCCTTGTAGATGAAGTCCTTAACCGCCGCGCCTTTTGTGGTGAAGACGATATCGGCGTTTTTGGTTTCTATTGTATAAGTAGTTTCCTGCTGAGAAACGGCGGAAACTTCTTCAACCGGCTTGACTACCGCCGTCGTTGACGCCCGCGCGGAAGCAGGCTGGCGCGACGTGGCTTGAGCGGCCTGTGCCTGTTGCGGCTTCTGCGCGGGGAAAAAATACGAATATCCCGCGTAGAACAGAAGGGCCGCGCCCATCGCTATAAAAAAATTCTTATCCATTTTTACCTCTTAAACTAAAAGTTTGAGAGGCTTCCAAGTTAAACAGACTTTCACGGCACGGGATCCCACCCGCCGGGGTGCAGTGGGTGGCATTTTGCCAGCCTCGCGGCGGCAAGATACGAGCCCTTTAAAGAGCCGTGTTTTTTTATGGCTTCAGTCGCGTAAACCGTGCAGCTGGGGTAAAACCTGCACGCGCCGTAAGGCCCCAAAAGCGGCCTTATAACGGCGGAAAATATTTTTAACGCAAAAAGAAGCAATGCTTTCATTTAAATTGCGGGGCGTACCCGCGGAACATAAAGGTAAGGGAAAGGCTTTTTTAAAAAGCCTCGGCGCATAAGCGCCTGATTTGCTGCTTTACTGCGGCCCCTTATCGTTCTTTAAAATTTTTGCTTTCCCGGCCAAAGCCAGGAGGACTGCGCTTGCCGCATAATAATCCCCCAAATTCTGTGAACTTTTGGGGTAAAAAATACAGTCAACGCCGTCAATGAGCAAATGTCTGTTAAGCCGGAAGGCCTCCCTAAGGAGCCGCTTGCAGCGGTTGCGCCGCACGGCGCCGCCTAACCTGCGCGAAACTATTATGCCTATCCGGTTTTTGGGCTTTTGCGCGGCCAACTCGCCGCCGCTCTGCCGCCCCGTCGCCGGATTGGGCCTGAACCAAAGTATAACGCCGTCTTTAAATACCTTTTTGCCCTGCTCTAAAATTAATTTAAAGTCGTTCTTAAGGTAAATTTTTTCTGTTTTGGACAGGCCGAATTTCTTCACAATCTTTATTTGCGAATAAGCTCTTTGCGCCCTTTCCTTCGCCTGGCGCTGAGCACCTTTCTGCCGCCGGTCGTGGACATTTTAGCCCTGAAGCCGATGGCCTTTTTTCTTTTGCTTTTATTTGGTCTGTATGTAGGTAACATAGTACTCTCTTATAATATTCCGCGCGGCGGACGCGATGTATAAGCGGGCTGGCGCGAGCGGATTATTTTAAATTGGCGCTACCCTAATATTTTATCAAATTTTCGGGTATAGTTGCGCGGCGCTAGTCTATCTTATAAACGCCCTCGGCGGAAGTCGCTTTGCCGATGGCGCTGCAAATCTTTTTTCCGCCCTTATCGCTGCCGACAACATTGCAGAGTATCTCCGAGCCGGCCACGTTTGCGGTTATTTTATAGTTATAAGAAGAAGTCCTTCTGGACTCTGCTACTATCGCCAGCGTTGAACCGGAACCGGACATGGTGTAAATATACCCTGGCGTGGTTATTTGATTCGCCGCGACAGTTATATTACCCTCTTTCTCTTTATTTGGGCCGGCTATCTCCACGGGCAGCTTGGTAAAATCAGCGGAGTAATAGCACTCGCCCGTGCTGGAATTCATATTGTAACATTCCGCCATGAATTTATCCTGCGCGGCGGCCAGATGCGATATAAGCTGCACCGCCTCCTGCGCGCGGGCTTTTTCAAGAGAGCTAAGATAAGTCGGATACGCGGCCAGCACCAGCCCGACGATGATAATCACCACCACCATCATTTCCATCAGCGTCATACCTTTTTTGTTTGTAGGGGACATTGTTTTTTAACCTCTCTTCTGTAATTTGCTTAAATCGGCCACGGCTTTGGTAAGGAGATTATTTACCCCCTCCAGCAGCGCAAGGCGGGTGTTTCTGAGTTTTTCATCGCTGTCGTTCACCATGACTTCGCTGAAAAACCTCTCCAGCGGGTCTTTGAATTTCGCAAGTTCCGCGAAGGCGTCTTCAACGGCCGCATTTTTTTCAGGCGCGGCGGCGCGGACTTCCAGCAGCGTTTTGTAGAGCTGTTTTTCCGCTTCGGTTTTGAGCAATATTTCATCAATATCCGCCGCGGGCGCGCCGGATTTTTTGAGGATATTGCCCACGCGCTTTGCGCTTTCGCCCACGGCGGCAAGCGCGGCGCTTTGGCGCGAGCCGCGCAATGCGCGCGCGATTGACAGCGCGCGCGGCAGCGTAGCGTCTTCAAGCCCTTCAACCGCCGCGATTTCATCAGGGGCAAGGCCGTGTTCCCGCTCAAAAACATAAGCCGCGCGCTGCCATATAAAAGCCCGCAGCTCGCTTATTTTTGAGTTCTGCGCCGGCGGCAGATTTTGCGCCGCTTCGGCGATTATATCGTTAAGGGACAACGCAAAATTATGCTTGAGCATAATTCTTACCGCGCCCATGGCAGCGCGGCGCAGGGCAAAAGGGTCTTCGCTGCCAGTCGGGATATTGCCCGCCGCGAAGTTTGCGGCCAGCGTGTCCATCTTGCCCGCCAGCGAAAGCGCGGCGCCGCAATAGCTCTGCGGCAGCTCGCCAGAAGCGGAAAGCGGCAGGTAAAATTCTTCCATGGCTTTAGCGGCTTCGTCGCCAAGGCCGGCCGCGCGCGCGTAAACCGCGCCCATATAGCCCTGCAATTGCGGGAATTCATAGACTACGCCGCCAGTCAAATCCGCATAGCAGTATTTGGCCGAATTTCGCAGCGCGGCGGCCTGTTTCTCATCAAGATTTGCCGTAATCTGCAAAGCCAGTTTTTCAACGCGCTCGGTCTTATCAAGCATACTTCCCATGCCGTCAATAAAATTGACGCCGGCCAGTTTCCGGCGCATTTTATCCAAACCTGTTTTAAGATCGTTTTCAAGAAAGAAAACCGCGTCCGTGAGGCGCGCCGCCATCACGTTTTTAAAGCCTTCGCGAACTTCGTCGGCATTGGCGGATATGCCGTCGCGCACCGCTATAAAATGCGGCTGCGGTTTGCCGACTTCGTCCAGCACGGGGAACATTCGCAGCTGCTTTTTGAGCACGGTCATTATAAGCTCCTCTGGCAGCGCGAGGAACTTGATGTCCATATCGCCCGCCAGCGCGACGGGGTGCTCTGTAAAAGAGATGGTTTCCGAAATCAAATCTTCGTCCAAATCCGCTTTATAGCCAAGGCGCGCCGCCGCGGAATTTACGGCGTTGAGAAGAGCTTTGCGCCTGTCTTGCGGCTCGGCCAGTACCGGCTGCGGCTGGGAGGCGAGCGTCCGCGCATAATTTTCGGGCGAGGAAATTCTTATGGGCTTCATGCCGAAGGAGCTTATCGGATAAGTCGCGCGGCCGCTTTTTACGCCGGCGACTTCAAACTTAACCGCTTTGCCGCCGTACAGGCCGATAAGCCCGCGTATCGGCCGCGCGAATTTAAAGCCGCTCTCCTCCCAAACCATATTTTTAGGGAAGGCGAGCGAAGAAATTATTTCCTTGAAAACCTCCGGCAGAAGTTTGGCCGCGCTCTCGCCTTTGATTTTGACGCGCGCGTAAATGAAGGGGCCTTTTTCAGTATCAACTATAGCCAGCTCGCGCGGGTCAAGGCCGTTTTTCTGCGCGAAGCCTTCGGCCTGCTGCGTGTAGCCGCCGCCGGCGGTTTTCAGCAGCGCGGCCGGCGGGCCTTTGATTTCCTTCCGCGTATCCTCGGCCTTGGGGGCCAAATCTTTAATTTCCAAAACCAGCCGGCGGTAAGTGCCGAATGCCCGCGCGCCCGAGTATTTAAGGTTGCGGCGGTTTAAAATTTCGTCGGCCAAAGTTTGCATTTGCGCGAGCGCGGGCAGCACAAAGCGCGCCGGAAGATGCTCCGTAAAAATTTCAAGCAGGGCGTTATTCATGGCCGTCCTCCCGCGCGCAATAGGCTTTGATATAACCCGCCGCGCACATTTTTGCGAGCGAGCGGATTTTGGCTATTATATTGGTGCGGTCGCTCACGGATATCGCGCCGCGCGCCTCCAGCGTGTTGAAGTAATGCGATACGCGCATGGCGCAGTCATAAGCCGGCAGGTAGAGGCCTTTGGCGCAAAGCGTTTTGCACTCCTCCTCGTTATCCGCGACGAGGCGGCGCAGGTTTTCAACGTTCGCCTCCTCAAAATTGTAGCGCGAAAATTGGCGCTCGCTCTCTCTCACCATGTCGCCGTAGGTTATTTTATCGTTCCACATTATGTCCATGGCGGTGCTCTTTTTCTGCGAGTACATGGCAATGCGCTCAAGGCCGTAGGTGATTTCAACCGTTATCGGCTTAAGAGTATGGCCGGCCATGATTTGAAAGTAAGTGAACTGCGTAATTTCCATGCCGTCCATCCAGATTTCCCAGCCAACGCCTCCCGCGCCGAGCGTTGGGGACTGCCAATCGTCCTCCACCCATCTTACGTCGTGGCGTTTTGGGTCAAGCCCTATGGCTTTGAGCGAGTTTAAATAAAGCTGCTGAATATCGGCCGGCGCGGGTTTCATGATTACCTGGAACTGGTAATAC
>JAIRLH010000147.1 GCA_031259485.1 Elusimicrobiota bacterium | reverse complement strand
TTTTGCCCCGCTCGCCAAAAAGATAGGCGACAGCCAAAAGCGCCTGAACGAATCGGGCCGTAAAATTGACTCTGCTCTTGACGCAGAAACCATCTATACAAAATTTACGCCGCAGACGCCTCCGCCTCATCTCGTCTATAAAACCGGCGACAATCCGACCCTGCGCGGAGCAATGGGCGACGCGCTGGCCCATATCTCCAAAGAAACGGGCGGCGCGATACTCGTATCCAGCGCGGATTTGACGGGCTCCACGGGAGTGGGCGTAATTTCAAAACCTTACGGCAAAGGTTTTTACAATAAGACTGCAAACGCGGGCAGCAGGCAAATCGCTTCCGGCGGGATATGCGAAGACGGGCTTTCCGCCGTCATGAGCGGCGTAAGCGCGTTTGGCGCGCATGTGGGACTGGCGGCTTCCTACGCGGCTTTTACCGCGCCCATGATGCACACGGCCGCGCGTCTGCACGCCATAGGACAGCAATGCCTGCGCGAAGCCACGGGCCTGCCCGCGCGTACCATGATAATTTTTAACGGCCACGCGGGCATGCCGACGGGCGAGGACGGCCCAACCCATGCCGACCCGCAGGCCCTGCAGCTGGTACAGGAAAATTTTCCGAAAGGCGGCGCCATAACGCTTACGCCGCTTGACGCAAATGATGTCTGGCCGTGCTTAGCCGCCGCTTTGCGCAAGCGGCCGGCGGTGCTGTACCCTACGGTCACGCGCCCCAATGTTAGGATTATTGACAGGGCGGCTCTCGGCGCGGACGCGCCGCAAAACGCCGCAAACGGCGTTTACGCGCTATGCAAAGCCGGCGCGGGGGCCGACGGCGTGATAATAATTCAGGGCAGCGGCGCGGGCGAAATTTTTGCGTGCGGCGTGCTGCCCGAGCTGCAAAAACAGGGCGTAAAACTTAATGTTTATTACGTTAGCAGCCGCGAGCTTTTTGAGATATTGCCGGAGCAAGAGCGGGAAGCAATTTTGCCGCTTTCGGATATGAAACGCGCGATAGCTATAACGGATTTCACTTTGCCCACTATGTACTGTTGGCTTAAATCAAAAAAAGGCGTTGAAATGTCAATATATCCTTTCAAACAGGGCAAATATTTAGCCAGCGGCAAAGCGTCCGACGTTTATAAAGAAGCGCGTATGGACAAAGCCGGCCAGCTTGAGCAAATAAAAGAATATTTGGAAGAAATTAAAAAAAATTCATGGCGCTAAACCATTCTATTCCTTTTATTTAAATCTGAATCGATACTCGTTATCAGACCAGCCGGTATACGTTGTCGTGCCTGTCAGCTCCATACATACTTTTATCGCTATATTGTCGTTTTTATTGGCAAGGCAGTCTTTCCAATTTGCTTCATAACGGGCCTTTGAAAAAGATACAACATATCCTAATTTTTTCTTCATGATTAGCACTCTTGAATAGTCGGCTGGGTTTGCTCTTAATAGAAACACATCGGCTATCTTGGTAAGGTTATCTATTTTGATATCCAAATTTTCTAAATTATCGGTGTATTCGCTGTTGGCAAGATAATATCTTTCTTCAGCGTCTCTAATAGCGTTGCCGGTAATCATTAATTGCTGGTAACGGCTTTTCGCAACAGCTTTTTGGTATTGCGGCAAAGCAATGGCGGCGAGAATGCCGATTATGAGAACAACGACAAGAAGCTCAATTAATGTGAACCCGCGAACAGAGGATTTAAAACACAACTGAGGACATTTATATTTCATAAGGAACTCCTTAATTCCGGTTAGCTTTTTTATCTGAAACAGCAATATGAAACAATAATATATAATAATATCATTCTCTTTGTCAAGGGATCGGTTTATATGATGTATATATGCTATTATATTTTTTTTCGCCATCAGTCAGATTGAAAATTGTGTTAATATATTAAGAAAATGCTAGAATAATAACAAAAATAATATTTGGGAATATTATAGAACCTTAAAAAAACATAAGGAGAAAACAAAATGGCAGAACATAAACCCTATCTTACCGGCAGGACATATATTTTCAAAATAGGACGCGGTAAGGATTTACTGGAAGCGCTTACTGATTTTTGCCACGACAACCAGATAAAATGCGGCATAGTAAACGGCATAGGCACTTTGGAAAACGCGACGCTGGGCTATTTTGACCAGGATAAAAAGAAATACGAAAAGCACATAGTCAATAAACCGACGGAAATTGTAAACCTGGTCGGCAATATCAGCATTATGGATAACCGCTCCAACGTGCACGCGCATGTAACGCTTTCTGACGAAAAGGGCGCGGCTCTTGGCGGGCAGCTGTTTCCGGGCAGCAAAGTGTTCGTGGCGGAGATTTTTGTGCAGGAGCTCGTCGGCGAACCCAAAGTGAGAAAGCAGGATAAGACAACAAAGTTAAATCTGTGGATATAATACCGGCGATAGTTTGAGCTGACGCTGAATACAACATACAACCGCAGTAATCGGACGGCCCCGCGCAAACCGCGCGGGGCCGTTTTGCGCATCTGCCGCGGCGGCAGTGGCAATGCGGCGCGCTTTATTATAGAAT
>JAIRLH010000110.1 GCA_031259485.1 Elusimicrobiota bacterium | reverse complement strand
TCAAGAATTATATTTCCTGCAAAACAACTCTTACGCAATGTCTTTTGAAGAATTAGATATATCCCTGCCGCAAAGTAGCTCAAACTGCACCACATACGACGGCCTTACAAATTGTAAATTAATAGATGGATGGCAGATTGTATTATTGGATTCATATGGAGGATGGATACGCGCTACCAAAAGCAATCTTCCAGCACTGCGGTACAGTTATAATTTTATTAACGGTCAAAAAGGCCTTGGCTGCTGGGCAGGGATAGACCGTTCTGAAGATAAAATATGCCGATTACTTGGCGGACGGCTTACCGACACGGGCAGCGGCGCGAATTTCTACGCATTGCAATAATAACTAAAGGTTTTTATCTCCAAAAAGTTATTCCACCCAGTCCCCGTCGTCGGGAGGGGAAAGAGTTTCGGGCGAGGCTTCGGGCGTATCGGCCTCGGGCTCATAATCGCCTTGGTAGCGTTTGGGCTTTGTCCAAAGGCGTTTGGTTGATTTATAATCTTTTTCTTTGGGAGCATCGCTCCAAACCTGATTGTATTCGTCATAGCTGTAGACATTTTTATCTGGCATTATTTTAAAAATATAATTTGATTCAACCAAGGGCGGCTGGGCGCGGCGTTCTTTCTGCGCGTCGGCGGAGACTTGGGCCTCCCTGTCGGCGGCGGTTTGCAGCGTAATATCGCCGCCCACGCCAGCGGCCGGTGCCTGCGGCGGCTCTTTTTCAAGTTCGGCGTATTGCTGTGCGAAGGACCTTTCCTTTACAGCGCCGGCGGAATTGTTATAACACCCGGCCAGCAATGCGGATGCGAAAACCAAAAGCAAAATATTTTTCATAATATTAATCCTGTATTTAACGGCTTTTATAAAAACTGAATTATCCCTTAGTATCTCTTCTGCTCCCTTTGGGGCGAGGCCGCCCGTCCTATGGAAAAGCGGCCCGCCTTATCTTCATTCTGCCCCCCTAGGAGGAAGTGGCACGAAGTGCCGTAGAAGATAATGTGTTGTTATTCTTTTATTTAAAACTAGCGCTGCAATTTACCCCTGCTCCCGCTCGGATCTATTGCCCCTCCGCGGGGACTCCCCCTACTCGGGGGAGAATTTATACTAACTGTTCATAGCGGGATAATTCCTTATCAAAATATACAAAATTTTCGGCAAAGTTAGAAGCCTTTCGGCGCGAAACTTTTATAATAAAGCAGCGCGATGATAGTTTTCGCATCGCATATTTTGCCCTGCTTAATCATTTTATACGCGGTTTTAAGCGGCACGGTTTTGATGTTTAAAAACTCGTCCTCGTCCGGCTTGATTTTGCCGGCTTTAAGGCCGGAGGCTATAAAAACATGTAAAACCTCATCAGAAAACGCGGCCGCGGGGTAAAAGGAAATCAATTTTTTTATCTTTGCCGCACGGTAGCCCGTTTCTTCCGCCAGTTCCGCCTTGGCGCACGCCAGCGGGCTCTGGCCTTTTTTTATTTTACCGGCCGGTATTTCAAGCAATATCCTGCCGGCGGGGTAGCGGTATTGCTCAACCAATACTACTTTACCGCCGATAAGCGGCAGCACCGCGCTGGCGCCCGGGTGCACAAGGTATTCGCGCGTGGCGGTTTTGCCGTTTATAAGGCGCACGGTGTCAATATTCATGCCGACAACGCCTCGGTGCACCGCGCGGCTTTTGATTTTGGTTTCTATTAATTTACTATAATGTTTAGGCAAGGGTCGTTCCTCCACTTTACTATTATCATATAAGATATGGCTGAATTTGTCCATTTGCATAATCATACGGAATACTCTCTCCTTGACGGCATGATACGCATCGCCGGCAAGGGGCCTTCCGCGTTCCTCAAAAATCTGGCCAAAAATAATATAAAAGCCATGGCTGTGACGGACCACGGCAATATGTTCGGCGCGATGGAATTTTATCAAAACGCCAAAGAAGTTGGCGTTAAGCCCATTATAGGCTGCGAATTTTATACAACGCCTGATAAATATAATGAAATAGACAAAAATAAAACCCAGTTAAACCACCTCACCGTGCTGGCCGCCAATTTGCAGGGCTACAATAATCTGATGAAGCTGAACTCCGCCGCGTGGGTGGACGGTTTTTATTATAAACCGCGCATAGATTTTGATTTGCTTTCAAAACACAAAGAGGGTTTGATAGTGCTTTCCGGTTGTCTCAAGGGCGAGCTTGCGCAGGCCGCGTTGCGCCACGATTTTGAAGAGGCCAAAAAAATCACCGCGCGTTTTCAAGACCTGCTCGGCGCGGGAAATTATTATATTGAAATAATGGACCACGGCATACCGGACGAGCAAACCGCGCTTAAAAATCTGCTTGAAATAGCCAAACAAACCGCAATCCCACTCGCGGCCACAAACGACTGCCATTATGAAACCCGCGCGGACTGGCAGGCCCACGACATTCACATGTGTATAGAAATGGGCAAAACGCTGGAAGACCCCAACCGTCTCAAGATGGCCACGCACGAGCTTTATTTCAAAACTCCCGAGGAAATGGTTAAACTATTTGACTATGCGCCGCAGGCTTTAAGAAATACTCTTGAAATTGCGGAAAAATGCAACCTTAAATTCAAAAAAAGCGGTTTTATTCTGCCGAGTTTTGACATACCCTCCACCTTTGCCGCGCCCGAAGATTTTTTGAAAGAGCAGTGCCTGCAGGGTTTAAAGAAAAAGCTTAAAACCGATACAATCCCGCCGGAATATATGAAAAGGCTGGAGGAAGAGCTCGCCGTCATCGGCAAAATGGGCTTTGCGTCGTATTTCTTGATTGTGCAGGACTTTATAGCCTATGCGCGCGGCCAGGATATCCCCGTGGGTCCCGGGCGCGGCAGCGGCGCGGGCGCTCTGGTGGCTTACAGTACTGATATAACCAGAATTGACCCAATAAAAAACGGACTGCTTTTTGAGAGGTTTTTAAATCCCGACCGCATAAGCATGCCGGATTTGGATATTGACTTTTCCGACGTCGGGCGCGAGCAGGTTATTGAATATATGCGTCAAAAATACGGGCGAAAAAACATCACGCAGATTATCACTTTCGGCGCGATGAAGGCCAAACTGGCGCTTAAAGACGTTGCGAGGGTTATGGAATTTTCCGTAGCGGAAGCAAACCGTCTGGGCAAGCTGATACCCAATACGCTTGACGCCACTATCGCCGGCGCGATAGAACAGGTACCGGAAATTAAGGCCGAAATCGCCAAAAACCCAAAAGTAAAACAGCTTTTTGAATTCGCGACCAAAATTGAAGGCCTCAAACGCCATACCGGCGTGCACGCTGCCGGCGTTCTCGTGACGCCAAAAGAGGCCACGGAATACGTACCCCTTGCCAAAGGACGGGACGAAAATTCAGTCACCACGCAGTTTGAGGGCAAAACCTTGGAAGGCATGGGTCTTTTGAAGATAGATTTTCTGGGACTGCGCACGCTGACTGTAATTTCGGAAGCGGTAAAATTAATAAAAGAACTGCGCGGCACGGATATTGATATAGACGATATCCCGCTTGACGACAAGAAAACATACGAACTGCTTTGTTCGGCGCAGACCAACTGTATCTTCCAGCTGGAAAGCGGCGGCATGAAAGACCTTGTAAAACGCATGCGTCCCGAAGTTTTCGGCGATATTTCGGCTTTGGTCGCGCTTTACCGGCCGGGCCCGATGCAAAGCGGCATGATGGACAGTTTTGTAAACCGCAAAAGCGGACGGGAAAAAGTTTCTTACGACCATCCTTTGCTTGAACCTATCCTTAAAGAGACTTACGGCACCATGGTTTATCAGGTACAGATAATGGAAATTTCCAAGTCTCTTGCCGGCTTTACTCCGGGCGAGGCTGATTTCCTGCGCAAAGCCATGGGTAAAAAGAACCCGCATGAAATGGAAAAGTTCCGCTCAAAATTTATTGAAGGAGCCGCAAAAAACAACCTAAGCGCAAAAGCCGCGGAAAAACTTTTTAACCAGATGGCGGAATTTGCGGGCTACGGTTTTAATAAATCGCATTCTTTCGCTTATGCGCTTGTTTCGTATCAGACGGCATACCTTAAAGCCAATTATCCCAGAGAATTTATGTGCAGCGCGCTTACAAACGAAATCGGGCATAACGCGATAGGCTCGGCCGACAAAGAAAACAAAATCGCCACATATCTTGAAGAATCGCGTAAAATGGGTTTTGAAATCCTTGCGCCGGATATACAAAACTCCATGGCAAACTTCAGCGTGGAAAAGCTGCCCGATGGCAAAGAAGCCATACGTTTCGGCCTGACGGCCATAAAAAACGTTGGTGAGGAAGCCTGCAAAAGTATGGTCGCGGAGCGGGAGAAAAACGGTAAATTTAAAGATTTGCAAGATTTCTGCAACCGCGTTAATTTGCAGCAGGCAAACAAAAAAACTTTGGAATCGCTCGCGCTTGCCGGCGCGTTTGACGGTTTATACAAAAATATCCCGCCGGAGAATGCGCGCGCCCAGGCCATGGCCGATATTGAGCCCGCCGCTGAACATGCGGCCCTGCTTAAGGAAGAAAAGGCCTCCGCGACAAACAGTTTGTTCGGCGATGATCTCTCCCAAATCACGCTGCGTCCCAAAGCCGGCGTCCCAAAGAAAGCCAAACCTTTCACAAAAACGGAATTATTAAATCATGAGAAAGAAATAATAGGCCTGTACCTCTCCGGCCATCCTTTGGCGAAATACGCGCGCCATTTGGGCAAGCTGGTCAAAACCGATATCGCAACTTTGCAGGAAAACATAGTCCCCGGCGCGGTGGAGGTCGCGGGTATAATATCGCGCATCAAAAAACGCCAGACGAAAAATAAAGACAACTGGGCCCAGCTCGCCGTGGAAGACCAGACGCAAACTATCACCGCCAACGCTTTCAGCCGCGCGTGGGCGCAGCTTGCCGGCAAGGTGGACGTAAACCAAGTTGTAATAGTTTACGGCGACGTGCGCGGTGATGAAATGTCGGCCAAAGCCGAGATAATGGTATCCGGCATAGAGCCGATATTAAATGTAATATCCCGCAAAGCGCGGCGCTTTATAGTGCGCCTGCCGGAAAATGTGAAAGAAGAACAACTGCACAGCCTCAATAGTTTGCTGGACATGACTAAAGGCGCGACGGAAGTTTATCTTGTCGCGGCGGAGCCTGCCGGCAAGACAGCGACGATAAAAACTCCCAAGAAGATAGCGATACACAATCCGCTGATTAATTTTATAGAAGAAAACTTCGGCCACGAGCATTGGGATTTTGACTGATATGCGCGCGGTTTTGGGCTCCGCGTCGGCCGGCGCGCCGTAATTTCGTCTAAAAACCGCTTGCATATAACGAAAATATTTATTACACTTTTTTTATCGGGGTATGTCCCCTATTCCAAGCAGGAGAACAAGATCATGGCAGAAAAAGTTCTTAAAGTCGGTGTGGAGCGTGAAGAAGGCTTCCTTTACTATATTGACAAGGACGGCGACGTCTCCAGAGTCCAGATGGCCCGCGGCGGCAAAAAAGGCGGCAAGGCCAAAAAAATCGCCAAAGCCGGCGTAAAGAAAGAGAAAGGTTATCTTTATTTCTTAGACAAGAAAGGTGACATTTCCAGAGCCAAAATGGTAAACGCGAGATAAGAAGCAGGTTTCGCAACTATTTAAACCCCCGCGTTTCCACGGGGGTTTTTGCTTTTATGCAATAATTAATCCGGTATTGTTGAAAGTGCCCCATATTTCCAGTGTATCGCTTTGATTACCACCCCACAGAACGTAAAAAGAGTAGTCTTTCTGCTCCGGGATACTAATATCCAATTTATTAAGATCAGTGGTATAAGTGCCGTTAGTAAGATAATATAATTCTTCAGCTTGGGCTATGGCGTTTGTTCTGTCGTACAGCGTGGCGTATTTTGATTTTGCCGCCGCTCTCTGATACTGAGGAAGCGCGATGGCTGCCAAAATACCGATTATTAAAACAACTACCAGTAATTCAATCAGCGTGAAGCCTTTATTGCCGTTTTTCATAATTTTCTTTTATAAATTTAAAAAATATAATTTTATTTCTTAAATATTATATAATATTATAAAAAATTGTTATTAACGAAGGAGCTAACAAAAAATGGAAAAAAAGACTCAAAAAAGTTTCCTGAAAGAAACAATCAAACATATTGACATAAAAAAGCACAATGTTGTTAAACTCGTTGAGGATATGGCCAATATGGCCTATACCTCCCGCGATTTGAACCGCGCCGCAAATATCTACGACGCCATGCTCAAAGACAAAGGGTGCGCGGTGTTTTTATGTCTGGCCGGCAGTTTGATTTCGGCCGGCCTTAAAAAGCTGGTCGTGGATATGATACAAAACAACATGGTTGATGCTATTGTGTCAACCGGCGCCAATATTGTTGACCAGGACTTTTTTGAAGCTTTGGGCTATAAGCATTATAAGGGCGATCAGTATTACGCCGACGATAATCTTCTGCGCGAGCTGCACATTGACCGAATTTACGATACCTATATCAACGAGGACGAGCTTAAAGTCTGCGACGAAACTATCCATAAAATCTGCAACGAACTTGAGCCGCGCCCATATTCAAGCCGCGAATTTATTTTAGAAATGGGCAAATGGCTGGACAAGAAAAAGAAAGGCAAAGACAGCATTGTCTATAACGCTTACAAATGCGGCGTGCCGATATTCGTGCCCGCTTTCTCCGACTGTTCGGCCGGTTTCGGTTTTGTGGCGCATCAGACCGAAAATCCTATCCGCCATGTTTCCATAGACAGCGCGAAAGACTTTTTGGAACTTACCAAAATAAAAATCAACACCAAAGAAAGCGGTTTATTGATGTTTTCAGGCGGCGTGCCCAAAAACTTTGTGCAGGATACTGTCGTGGCGGCTGAAATACTCGGCGCGGACAGTCCCATGCACAAATACGCCGTGCAGATAACTGTCGCCGACGTGCGGGACGGGGCTTTATCCAGCTCCACTCTCAAAGAAGCGAGCAGCTGGGGCAAAGTTTCCACCGCCTTGGAGCAAATGGTTTTCAGCGAAGTTACTTTGGCCGCCCCGCTTATCGTCGGATATGCATATCACAAAAAGAACTGGAAGGCCCGTAAAGCCCGCAATTATGCAAAGTTCTTAATTGACGACGACAAAAAAATAGCTGTATTACACAAAAAATAATGCTGCTGCAAAAAATAATTTGATAGAATAATTAAGGAGAGATATCAAAACATATGAAAAAAATAACCATTATTTTATCAATGCTTATTTTTCCCGCGGCTTTCAGCTTCGGGCAGCTGAGCGTTTCCGGCGTGGCCGGCAAGGACGGCTATCAAGTGTTACGCGCTTCATTTGATACGAGTTTATTCATAGTCCCCGGACTTTCGGCGCAGGCAAAATACGCAATGTTCGAACGCGACAACCAAAGCACAATGTCTCGTTATGCTTTGGGTTTGAATTATCATTTGCCTTTTATTGAAATTGCCGAAGTCGGCGCGGAATTCGGTTATCAGCCCAAAGCAAATCAATATTCCGCTTATTATTACGATATTCACGGCGCGCTGGACTTGCACGAGATTTTATTCCGCCTTGTTCCTGCTGACGAATTAAAGTTCGGCCTTGGCATGCGCGAAACGCGGCATTCTTTTTACGATCCTATTGACAGCCACTTAAATGAAACCGACGTTTACGCATATTTATACCAACAAACCGGCGGGTTTGACACAAAAGTAAGTTTCACGAAAGCCGTAAATTATTCGGCTGACACAGACGGCACTGCCCCGCCGCCGTGGCTGGATATCCCGGGGTTCATTTCCGTGACTGGAGGGTATCTGGATTATTCGTTTGGCGCGAACGCGGGTTATACTTATAAATTCTTACGCCCTTACGCCGCCTATAATTTTCTGAAAATCAAAGGCGCAGCCCAGGATACCGACGATCTCAGCCTTGGTCTTACTGTACAGATTGCCGGCGTGAATATCAACGGCGCGGTGGAGTGGCTTAACTTCAGCAGAAATACCGAAAACAGGCAGAGATATTTTTCGTTTTCTGCCGGCGTGAAATTATTTTAGGCTATGACGGATAAGGCCTTTGTTCTGATGCTTTTCTTACAACGCCTCGTCTTTGCGGCAGCATTTGCTTTTTTGGCCGCGGGCGAGGCTCTGCACATAAACGCCTTCACGCAGAATGCAATAGACATCGGCCTGCCGTTTGCGCGCTCTATATGCGTGAGCGCGGTGACGGTTACTTTTGTATGCGCGTCCTGCATTGCGCTTGGGCTGTTTTTCAGGACGGCGTGCTTCGGACTGGTTTTGATTACGCTTTTCAGCGGGTTCTTCTTTTTTGCTGGCGGGCTTAATAAGGTTAATATTGTCGGAGTGCTTTTCGCTCTGACGATTTTATGCGGATTTTTCTTCTGCGGCGCAGGCAGGATAAGCGTTGATTATTATTTGAAGCAACGCCGCATCCGGACTAATAAACGTATAAGTTTCAGATAAGATTCTTCCCGCTTCTTTTTTACCCTGATATTTTCCCCAACCAATTTTTCACACTAACTATTGCTTCTTTATAAAAATATTGTATAATATATATATTAGTACCAACTAACTTAGTTAATTGAAGCTAATATAATAAAATAAGGAGCAATATGCGAATATACCCGAAAATAAAACACGCAGCAGTATGCGCGCTGGCTGTGGCTGCGCTGGCGTCTAGCTCACATGCGCAAAAAACCGAGAGCAGTTTTGAAATCATCCTCTCTTCACCGCAGCAGGTGCAGGACTTCATAAAAAATAACGAAAAGATTTTTTATGTAGAGGACTCCAGCTACTTCCTTATATCCGAGGATTATAATCGCAAGAGTTTTTACCTACAGGAATACATAAAGAAATTCTTTTTCTCCAGTGATGTGAAATGCGGGACTTCATTTATCCCGTACAACGGCGCATATATAAAGCCGCAGAATGTCAAAAAAATCCGCATAAAAAAACAATACCGCCGTATCGGCCACAGGCGGGTTGCCAAGGACGTCTTATTTTACGATATAAAATTCTACGGCAATGGTTTATTTGAATCAAGAACGACAAGCATAGACGTCTTGGCCATGCGCAACCTAGGTGGGAAACCAGTGGAGTGCACCCTTCCGGACGGCAAAAAAGTCTTGAAGGAACATTTCACCTATCCCTCGTCAATTTATATACCGCAAGACGCGCTTGCGCAAACTATTGACAGCGGGAAACTGACGCGGGAGATTAACAAAAATCTTGCTTCAGCCATTTCCGATGATAATGCCGGCGGCGAAAAAATCCAAAAACTGAAACAACAGATAAACACGGCGTTTATTTAATAAAGGGCCGAGCAATCATCGCAGGAAAACGCGGCAATCCGGTCGTAACCTGAACAAAGCACGCGGCCGGATAGCCGCTACGCCGATGTAAAACCCTTTCTAACAACTTTGTGTAAAATACGTTAATGGCAAATGGTAATGCAAAAACAGTTACAGCCGCACGTCACTTGCATCCCTGTCGTGGTAAAATAGTCAGGCAGTCGTCTTTTACCTTTCCTGAATAATAAACTGCATCACGAAGTTCGGCGCAAATCTATAAAGAGAGCCTTAGTCTGACTTAGGAGGTGCGGTTTTAAAAGATATAATACTTTAAAAGATTGCCTATACAGATTAAAATACATAAGCTAAAGGCACCTCTCCCTCTTTTCCGCCAAAAAATTTACAGGCTTTTTTAAATTTCGCATTATTTCTATGCAAACAGTAAGTTCTTCCTTTCTTTGTGCCTTCACTCCATCCGTCGTTGTGAAAGGGTTTCAACAAAGCAATTTCGGTCCATTCAACTGCTGAAGTATTCGGATAAAATACTATATAGCCTCCATTGATATCTATATAATAAAGATATCCATTTACAAGACAAGAGCTTCCCTCAATACAGGAGCCTAAGCCAATATCTAAATCTTTTAAATTCGTCGCATAAGACCCTGTAGCTAAAAAATGTCTTTCTTCAGCTTCGTAAATAGCTTTCAGCATCGGCATTCCCTTTGCTAATTTGCCTCTAAGCACTGCCGCGTTATACTGCGGCAGAGCAATGGCGGCGAGAATGCCTATGATAAGAACAATAACAAGAAGTTCAATTAAAGTAAGCCCGCGGAAGGAAAGTTTATAACAAGATTGCGGGCGGGTAGATATCATTTTGATACTCCTTAGTTGTAGTTAGCTCTTTAGAAAGATGGAGCGATATAAAGCATGATATACAATAATTGCATTCTTGTCACTATAGAAAAATGGGGTTGTAAGTACTGGGAGGTGGGATTATTCCCCTTTTCTCAAAAGAGGTGGACGCGGGACGCGGACGGGGTATTTGTCGTTAGTGTAGTTTTTATAACAACTTAAATTAAATCTTTCTTCCGTATTAGGGATAAATATTCCTAACTCCCCC
>JAIRLH010000109.1 GCA_031259485.1 Elusimicrobiota bacterium | reverse complement strand
ATATTTTAATTAAAGCAGGCGCAGACGTCAACGCCGTCAACGAAGCCGGCGATACGGCCCTGCTCGTAGCCGCGCTGGCGGCAAAAAACCCTGCAATAATAGACGCGCTGGTGCAAGCAGGCGCGAACGTCAACGCCAAAGATTACGGCGGCATCACGCCGCTGCTTACCGCCGCCGCAAATAACCCCGAACCAGAGATAATAAACGCGCTTATCAAAAACGGCGCGGACACATCCAATATAGGCGAACTGCTTGAAGCGGCCTCCAAAAACAAAAATCCGGCCGTAAAAGACCTGATACAAAGACTGCATTAATCAGAGTGGTGCAAAATGGGCTCTGTTGTGGTGTAATATATCTTAACTTCATGTTATTGCTTACAGGAGAAAAGATATGTTTTATAATCACAAGAAATTAAAAGCGCTTTCCATGGGGTTCACGCTTATAGAACTTTTGGTTGTGGTTTTGATAATCGGCATTCTGGCCGCAATAGCCATACCGCAATATCAGAAAGCAGTAGAAAAAAGCAAAGCTATGCAGGGGCTCCTTCTTTTAAAGAAAATACAGCCGCATTATGATATTTTTTATCTTACCAACAGTAGATATCCCAGCTCTATTGCCGATCTGTCAGATATAAATATTAATAATACAAATGGTTTTGCAATAGATTTTACTACAACCAGATTTAGTGTTAATAAAGACGGGACGCGTGATAAATATTTATTTTTCTACGTTTCAAAGAATCATGGACCGGATAATTATATATACAGAGACAAATTTTTGTGCGACGCCGTGCCGGAATATGAATATGTCTGCAAATCTCTACCAGGCGCAATAAAGGGGAATCTTCAAGACAGCGGCGAGGGAAAAATAAGATATGTTATTTAGATCAAAGAACAGGCTCTTCATCATAAGAATATCTAAGAAAATGAAACTCAAGGTTCGGTAAATCCTTATTGGCAGCGAAAGCGCCGCATGTTCTATTCCCGCTACAACTGTAAACATAAAGATTGGGTTTATCTGGGTCAGAAGCTCCCCAAGACGCGGATAACTGCCCCTGCGGAATATCTATATCAAGTTTCGTTATGTCAAAGGTATAAGTTCCGACATCTTGTGCCTAAATAACGAGCTGTTTTTGGACTGATAATTTGCTTTTGAATTTTCAAAAGCTCTCCCTATTCTTTAATAGGGTTCCAAAAACGCATTCAAATTGTAATACAACTGCCATTTACTGCAAAAATTAAAAATATTGTAGCAAAATTTCGCGCCTTAAGCTGCAAACCTCTTGCCAGAGGAGTTTACAAATTCCCCACGCTATAGTTGGATTCTTCTTTGGTTATGAAAATATCGTGAGGGTGCGATTCCTTAAGCCCCGCGTTGGTTATGCGTATGAAGCGCCCGCTCTCGCGCAGTTCTTTGATTGTCTTCACGCCGCAGTAGCCCATGGCGGCGCGCAAACCTCCGATAAGCTGAAATACAACGTCGCTCAGCGCGCCGCGGTAAGGCACGCGGCCTTCAACGCCTTCGGGCACGAGTTTTTTGGAATTTTCTTGGAAATATCTGTCGCAACTGCCGGCGGCCATGGCGGAGCTGGACCCCATGCCTCTGTAAGTCTTAAACGCTCGGCCGTTGTAAATAATATTTTCGCCAGGGGATTCGTTGGTGCCCGCGAACAGCGAGCCCATCATGCACACGCCCGCGCCTGCGGCAATGGCCTTTGCAATATCGCCGGAGAATTTAATGCCGCCATCGGCAATCACGGGGATATCATACTTTGCGGCAGCTTTCGCGCAATCGTAAATCGCTGTAATCTGCGGCACGCCTATTCCGGCAACGACGCGCGTGGTGCAGATAGCGCCCGGGCCTATCCCGACTTTAACCGCATCCGCGCCGGCTTTTATCAAATCTTCCGTGGCTTCCACCGTAGCGACATTGCCCGCTATAAGCTGGCACGAAGGGAAAACCTCTTTAATTTTACGCACCGCGTCTGTTACGCCGCGGCTGTGCCCGTGTGCCGTATCCACGGTCAAAATATCCGCGCCCGCGTCAAGCAAAGCCTGCGCGCGGGTGAGCATATCTTTGGTAATTCCTATAGCCGCGCCTACTAGCAAACGCCCCTTTTCGTCCTTCGCGGACTGCGGGTATATAATGCTTTTCTCTATGTCTTTGATTGTGATGAGACCTTTTAAAACATTATTTTCATCCACCAGCGGCAACTTTTCAACGCGGTGCGCGCGTAGGATTTCCTTGGCTTCTTTGAGCGAAGTACCGACTTTGGCCGTGATGAGATTAGCTTTCGTCATTATCTCTTCAATTTTGCGGTGACCGTCGGTTTCAAAACGCATGTCGCGGTTGGTAAGTATGCCGATGAGTTTATTATTGCCGTCAACTATCGGCACGCCCGATATTTTGTAGCGGGCGGTGATTTCCCGCGCGTCGTTCAAAGTATTGTCTTTTGAAAGGGAGAAAGGATTTTCTATAACCCCGTTGTCGCTGCGTTTAACGCGGTCAACCTCGGCCGCTTGGGCGGCGGCGGACATGTTTTTATGTATTATACCTATCCCGCCCTCGCGCGCGATGGCGACGGCCATTTTGGCTTCTGTAACGGTGTCCATACCCGCGCTCATCAGCGGGATATTGAGTTTAATTTTTTTTGTAAGGGTTGTTTGGGTTTTTACGTCTTTGGGCAGCACTTCGCTGCGCTGCGGGACGAGAAGCACATCGTCGAAAGTAAGGCCTTCTTTGGAGAACTTGTTGTCCATTTTCCTTCCCCGGGCACTGGGGCGGGCGGCTACTGCCGGCGCGCCAAAGCCCTTTTTTTTATTATAACTTTTTTAAGGAAACGATAGCAAATATGAGCCGCCTTGCGAAAAGCTCGGGGCCCTGCCCTTTGCCATTATTGCGGGCATAAAGGCAAACACTTTTTAATTTAAAACAATTAAAAATAATCTGGGTCCAAATTACACTGCTATATAGGTCCTTTGGCCCATTGCAAAACAACGGTCAGATTATATAATAACTTAAGGGGAAAGGCCGGCCCTTACGTAGTGAAACAAAAAGCCGTCTAAAATAAAACCATGAAAACACGCGAAACTGAAATATGTAAAAAAATATTATCAATTTTATTAACCGCAATCATGCTGGTTAATACTAGCACATCTGTTTTTGCTCAAACAGCATCGGCTTTTTCTAAAATAATTGAAAAAAAATTCGGTAATGAAAAAGGATTTTTATTTCGTGGCATAGTAGTAGATGAGAACAGTTTAAAAAATATACTACAAAACGGACTTCAGACAAAATATGCCCAACGAAGTACAGCTCCCAACCTTTTCCCACAAAGGGAATTTTACATGCCTGCAAGAACTGAAGGTGCGATAAGTCTCTCAAGCAGTCCTGAGCAAGCTCTTGATTACAGTATTAGGGTTTATTCTGAGAAACCTATTGCTGTATTCATTAAAGTCAAAAAAGTCAAAGGCAGGTATCCATATGACAGATATTCGGGCCATTATTATACCGTATCTGATATTCCTGCGGGAGATATAGAAGTATTTGTTTTACAAGAAAAGAACGGCATACGAACGGTAACTAAAATCCGTCCCGATTTGGAAAATTATTCAAATCTCGAGTTTAACAAACTGAAAACTGGGACAATACCAGAAAAGGTTTCTGAGATACTCAAAAGCGCCAATCCGCATGAAACCGCGCGTATATATTTTAAGGAAGTCGGGATTAAAGAGCTGCCGGATATGATACACTATGCTCAAAATCAGGTGGGGTTAAAAATCAACGGTAAACTGCCCGCCGAGTTTTTTATGGAAGCTTTCGCTAAATCAATGTTGGAGAAATCCTCGGAGCTTGATAAATATTTGAATAAAGCCGTTAAAAAATATTCCCCTGGGGAGCGCGCGAAAATGAAAGCCGCCTTTACAGAGAAGATGCAGGAAGGCAAAGTGCCAGACGAGATAGCCGAAGCGTTCTTCCCCAAAGCAACACAGACTGCAAAGAAGCTTGGTTTCTGGGAGAGAATTAAGCTGATATTTAAGAACGGCAAAGCTGGAAAAGCTGGCAGTGGATTTGGGGTAGCGATGTTGGGATTTATAATAGGAATGGAACTTATAAGCGGTAAGGCTTTCGCCAATATATCGGGGCTGGAAAAGCGTTTGGCAATGAGCGAATTAGTGGGCGGCGAATACGGCCCTGCGCTGGCCGGAACATTCTGCGCAAAAGAGCCCGAGATTATGGGCTATGTAATACAAGACTATGCTGGCGACAAAGAAAAATTAACCTTTTGGCTGACAGAATATTTTATCGGGCAGATGGACTTAGTAAGGAGCGAAGATATAATGAACGAACCCGTAATTAAAGCCGCGCTTGGAGAATGGAGCAGGCGGCAGGCCGAAGGAAAGAAAGAAGAACTGCAAAAAAACCTGCAAAAGAAACAGGAAGAATTACAAAAAAAACAGGCAATACAAGACGCAAGAAACGCGATGTTTGAAGGCCGCTCTAAACTAGGTCGTAAATAAAAGACAAACAAGGGATAAACATGAAGAAATATATGCTTACGGAACTCAGAAAGGTTTTAAATTTAACGCTTACTGCAATAATATTATTTTGTTCCAATACCGCTTTTGCGCAGACTTATATGGACAGTTATCATTGGGGCCGCTATGGGGCCCCTGAATTTGATAAAAGCGTTTCCACGCGCTGGGCTGAAAAACAGAGTTTGGGAGCCAAAATAAATGCCGCGCGCGAAAGACTGAAAAATCAACAGGGCGCGTATGCTAACTATCTGAAATCCTCCGGCGAGAACTGGAAAGAAATGCCCTATTATAAACTAACGCCCGCGCAGACCAAAGAGCATCTTACGCTTACGGCCGAAATCATGGGCGAATTATTGAAAGGCAGTTCTGAATATAAAGAATATCAGGTGGGAAGATGGTTAAAATACGGCACGATATTTACACTTTTTGCGATAGTCACATGGGGGACTTGTGCCTGGCTGGCCCCATATTTTGCGGAGGCGGGCTATACAGTGGGCGCTATCGCGGGGATAGGATTTCCGGCGGTATGCTCTGTCGAAAAAATCGGCGCAAGTGTGATTTGGACTCTGTTGTTATCAGGCTCCGTGATAGTACTGACCGACGTTTTAAAGAATACATACGATATCTTTTCAAAAAGACTGTACGGCCAGACTTATGAAGAGTATTTGGAAGGGCTGAAAGACAAGGCCGTCGGCCCGCAGGCGGCTGCCGAAGATATGGCGCATAGGTTTGAAGGTAAAGAGATACCTACAGATTGGGAGAACGAGAATCTGCATAAACAATACTTGAAGTTGTTATACGCTTTTGAGGCAATCGCACAGGAACTGCTAGGCGACAACCCTAACCGCTATGAAATGGCATGGCTTGATATAATGGCGCTTGCCTCTGGCTACGATTTGCCAGAAGACAGGACAAAGCTGGA
>JAIRLH010000100.1 GCA_031259485.1 Elusimicrobiota bacterium | reverse complement strand
CTTTGATAACTTTGCGCACCGCTTCAAGGCTGCGCCAGAAACATTCTTCAATATTATCCGGCGTTTGCGCGCCGCAGAAGCGCGGCATCCGCTCTTTGAAGGTATTTTCAAACTCGGCGAGCGTGGCGTAAAATTCGGCGGAGTCAAACTTATGTCCGCTGCCGTGGCTGGCTCTTCCCTCAAGCCCGTAATGCCAGCCTTTGACGGTGCGGTAGACAATGGCCGTCGGCCGGCCGTTGGCAAGCGTCCACGCGAATTTTTGCGCGGCATAAACCTTTTCTATATCCATACCGTTGTCAACAAAAATCACGTTGAAACCGTTAATATAAAACAGTTCCGCGGGCGTCCAGGCCGTGTAATCGCCGGTTTGGCCGTTTTCGGCCGTCACTTTATCGGAATCTATTGAAGACTGGTTCCAGTCCAGATGGAAAATTAAATTATCCAGGCCCGCCGTGGCCGCTATGGCCAGCGCTTCGGCGCTGCGGCCGGCGGTGAGGCCGCCTTCGCCTTCTATAATATTGACTTTGGGGGCGTTCTCTTTATATGCAGCCGCGGCGGCCAGCGCAAGGCCCACGCCGCTGCCCACGCCCACGCCGCTCGCGCCGGTGGAAAGTTTGACGAAGGGCGTTATCGGTACGGGATGGCCGTCCAGAGATTTGCATTTGAACTGTTTAAAAAGTTTATTTTGGCACGCGGGAGATTTGCGGAAACCAAGCAGGTCTTCCAGCCTGAGCTGGCGGCTTTCGGACGCAAGCAGCGCGGGCAGATGGTTTTTGACAATCTCGTTGCGCAACGCAGACAGCGCGTAAAGCCCCAGAGCCTTATGGCCCGCGGCGTAGGAGAGTATGTCCGCGTCCTGCCTTTCGGGCGCGGTAAAATCATAATCCATCATATTATAGGCCAGGCCCGCCGCCATGCGCCCGCTGGAAATGCTGCCCCCCGGGTGGCCCGAGAGAGGGGCAAAATTATAAAGCATTGTGCACAGCGTTCTGTAATTAATGTCAAGGTGTGTGAGGTTTTTTAGGTCTTCCTGCGGGATTTGGAAGGCTTTATCCTGCATTATGTCCTGTACCGTGAAGTATTGGTTCTGTCTGGCTTCAGTCTTAAAATTGCTGGGTTTTACCGACATTTTTTGGGCTCCGTTTTGGGCAAATTGAAAGTTATCGCGCGCCACGCGTTGACAGCCAATTATAGCATATTTACCGCGGGCGCTGGGATTTTTGCATTGCCTCTGCGGGAGCAGCTATAGTAATGCCCGTTTTTCGTTTGGAAGTCGTACGGCCTGCCTTTTTTTGGTAAAATGTAATATTATGGAAATTAAGAAAACCGATATTTATACTTCTTTGACCTCAAATGCCTATTATAAGCCGGAGGCAATAGCAGTAATCGCCGCCGGAAAAAGCTGGTCTTATCACGAGCTTCTCATGAAAGTAGACCGCGCGGCAGATATGTTTTGGGGTCTTGGCCTGCGTAAGGGCGACAGGGTTGCGACAGCTCTCAAAAACTCAATAGAAACAATCATCGCCAACTACGCGCTTTACAAGATAGGCGCGGTTTCCGTGCCGATGAATTTTATGATTTCCAAAGCGGACGAGCTTAAATTCATACTCGCAGACTGCAATGTGAAAATCGTGGTAACGCAGGCGGAATACCTGCGTAATTACGCCGCAATCAAAAAAGATTTGCCGGATTTAAGGTATATTTTATCAACGGACGAAATTCCCTCCGGAGTCAGAGACATGCGGGACGCGGATATACGCCTCTTCTGGCGCGAACTGGAAAACGGCACTTTTAACAAGGAAATCCTTTCCTCAAAAGCCGAATACGCCGATACCGCCATGCTGCTTTACACTTCGGGCACCACGGGCAACCCGAAGGGCGTCATTCTCTCGCACCAGAATATTATAAGCAATGCGCATTCCGTCGTGCTGATGTTCAAAATTACGGAGGAGGATGTTTTTCTGTGCATACTTCCGATGTTCCATACTTTCGCATGGACTACGTGCGTGGTGCTGCCGCTGGCGCTGGGTTTAAAAATCGTGGTGGTTGCAAATATTACGCCCGCCTCCTCGTGGCTGCATCTTATGGGGCGCGAGCGCGTTTCCTTCATGATAGCCGTGCCGCAGCTTTTCGGCGTACTTGCGAAAGAGGCCAAGGGCTTCAAACGCCTGTACCTGCTTTACTGGGCTTTCAGGAAGGTGCGTTTTTGCATTTCCGGCGCTGCGCCGCTGAGCCTGGACACGCTTAAACGCTTTGAAGAGCAGCTTGAAGTGCCGTTGCTTGAGGGTTACGGTCTTACCGAAACCAGCCCGATAGTCAGCGTGAACACATTGCACAGCCGCAAGCACGGCACCGTGGGGATTAATATACCCTATCTCAAAATCCGCATTACGGACGACGGAGGAAACGAGCTCCCCCGCAATACCGAGGGCGAAATCTGCGTCAAAGGCGAAAGCGTGACGCGCGGTTATTACAACAACCCTCAGGCCACAAGCGAGGCTTTTGACAAAAACGGTTGGTTCAAAACGGGCGACATCGGCACAAT
>JAIRLH010000078.1 GCA_031259485.1 Elusimicrobiota bacterium | reverse complement strand
AAATACGACGAGGCGGAAGAATATTGTCCCCAAGCGACGCAGGCCATGGCGCAGGCCGGAATATTCGGCCTGTGGCTGCCAAAGGAATACGGCGGAGCCGGCCTGGGCGTAACCGCGCTGGCATTGGCTTTTGAAGAACTCAGCAAAGTCTGCATAGGGCTTTCCCTGCCGGCGGGCACGAGCGCGCTGGGCGGCATGCCGATGTTTTTTTGGGCCGCGCCCGAGCAGCGCGCCCGTTGGGCGCCGGATTTGGCAAGCGGCAAAAAACTGTGGGCTTTTGCGCTTTCGGAAGCGCAGGCCGGCTCAGACGCCGCCGCAATCAAAACAACCGCGCGCCTTGAGGGCGATTACTATATTCTAAACGGTTCAAAACATTATATTTCCACCGGCGGCGCGGCGGATTTTTATACAGTCGCCGTATCAACCAATCCGGCGCGCGGCGCGCGCGGCATATCGCTGATAGCGGTGGAAAAGGGCGCGCCGGGTTTTGCCTTAGGCAAAAAAGAGCGCAAAATGGGCCTGCGCACAAACCCGACTTATGATTTGATCTTCCGCGACTGCAGGGTGCCGGCCGCAAATCTCATCGGCGGGGAAGGCAAAGGCCTTTTGATAGTGCAGGAACTTTTTGACTATTCCCGCCCGGGCATAGCCGCGCAGGCCGTAGGACTTGCGCAGGGCGCGCTGGACGAGACTATAAAATTCCTCAAAATCCGCAGGCAGTTTGACCAGCCCGTAATAGCCTTCCAGTCTATCGGGCACGAATTGGCGGATTTGGCGGCGCAGATTGAAGCCGGACGCGCGCTGGTTTATAAAATCACGTCAGAAATGGATAAAGATTTTATCGCCGCTTGCACGGCGGCAACCGCCAACAATACAACCGTGCACGACGAACTTAAAAAACTCAAGGGCCCGCGGTGGACAAAATACAGCGCGACGGCAAAACTCTTTTGCTCAGACGTTGCCATGAAAGTAGCCGACAGGTGCATAAACCTTTGCGGCGGGATAGCGTATACGAGGGATTTCCCTCTTGAAAAATACGCGCGCGACGCCAAAGTGACGCAAATATACGAAGGCACCAATCACATACAGAAAAACGAAATCATGTCCGCGCTGATAAAGGAAGGTTAATATTAAAAGCCCTCCCGCGTTAACGCGGGAAGGCTTTTAAATACTAATGCGCGGCAAATACTAAGCCGGCTGCTCAGAATAATCTCTCAACAGCTTTGTGCGGCTGGGGTGGCGCAGTTTGCGTATGGCTTTGGCTTCTATCTGCCGAACGCGCTCGCGCGTAACATTGAACATCTTACCCACTTCTTCCAGCGTGCGAGGGTAGCCGGATTCTATGCCGAAGCGCAGTTTGATTATTTTCGCCTCGCGCTCGGAAAGCGTGGCAAGCACGTCGGCCACCTCCTGCTTTCGCAAAAAGTCCGTGGCGGAGGAGGAAGGGTTGGGCCCCGTCTTATCTTCAATAAAATCCTCAAGATTGCTGTCCTCGTCCTCGCCGATGGGGGTGGAAAGAGAAATCGGATCCTGCATGATTTTGAGTATGCCTTTTACTTTCTCCAGACTCAGATGCAATGCTTTGGCATAATCTTCAATGGCGGGCTCGCGCCCTGTTTCCTGACGGAATTTATTGGTGACCTTGGTCAGTTTTGAAACCAGCTCCTTCATGTGCACGGGTATGCGTATTGTATTTGCCTGGTCGGCAATCGCGCGGTTGATGGACTGGCGTATCCACCACGTCGCGTAGGTGGAAAATTTAAACCCGCGTTTGTATTCAAACTTCTCCACCGCTTTCATAAGGCCGAGGCCGCCTTCCTGTATAAGGTCCGAAAGTTCCAGATTGGAATTTACGTGCTTTTTCGCGATGGAAACAACAAGCCTTAAATTCGCTCGGATTAGTTTAAGTTTATCCTGCAGTATCATGCTTTCAAAAAATTCAATGCGTTCGTTGAGAGATAAAAATTCTTTCTCCGACACCGGCAGCGCGGCAAGCAGGCGCTCGTACCGGCGTTTGACGCCGTCAATATTTTCTATGGCTTTGGCCAGCGCCGCGCCGGCGGCGTTGGTTTTTTTAAGCAACTCGGCGTCTTTTATTTTGCCGGCCTGATAAAGTTTATGCAATTTTACCGACTCGTTATAAGGGCCGAAGTAATCGTCAAAACGATGAAAGTCGTTTTTATATTCCGTAATTTTATCGGCTATGCCTTTTATGCGGTTGGTAAGGCGTTTTATTTTGTTTTGGTTGAGATTTAGTTTTATGATGCGCTCCACCACTTCTTTCTGCTTCTCTTCAAGCTTGCTGGTGTATTTGCTTATCAGTTTGTCGCTAATGCCCGGGCGGCGAAGCTCTTTCATCAGGAAGGTTATATCCTTCTCCCTCTTTGATATAAAATTGGCGGCCTCCTTCAGTTTTTTTCGCATGGTGTTAAGTTCGCGCGCGGTGCGCTTGCCGCGCGGCATAAGCTCTTTGGTAGTCATTTCCTCCTGGTCAACCAGCTCTTCCCAGGAGCAGATTTCGCGCATGGTTATGGGGGATTCCAGCACAAGTTTGCGCAGCTCCCTTTCGCGCTCGCGGATATTGCGGGCAAGCGTTATTTCCTCGTCGCGCGTGAGCAGCGGCACCTTGCCCATTTCGGAAAGGTACATGCGTATGGAATTGCTGATATCCATATTGGCGGCCCATTCTTCGGTATAGGCCTCCTTCTCGGCCATGGCGACGGCTTTGTATTTTTTGCGGTCAACCACCTGTATGCCCAAATCCTCCAAAGTGCCCATGAGGCCGTCAATATCATCGGCGTTCATCGCGGCGGAAGTCAGGGATTTGTTGATTTCGTCCAGAGTAAGATACCCGTGCTCTTTGCCTATTTCTACAAGCTCTTTAAATGCCTTGTTGTCCTGTGCCATTTTTAAAACGCTCCTTAAAACTTTTAATATTAAAATTTAGTTTGTATACCGCCGCAACGCGGCGCCCCTTATTAAGATTTTATCTTTTTTTGCAGTTCTATTTGCCGCCTCATCATGTCCAGCGGAACCGAGCCGGCGGGATATTGTTTTATTTCCTGCTGCAGGGCTTTAAGCCGCGCCGCAAGCGCGGACTTTTGTATGGCTTTGACCGCGGCCTCAATATCGTCCTGGGGCCTGGCAATATGCGGCAGGGCTTCAAGCGAAAGTTTGATTATAAGCTCCCCGTCCTGCGGCAGCAGCTCTTTAAGCGCGGGGATTATATTTTCAGCTGCCGGCGCCTGCGCGCGTATTTGCATTGCTCCTTTAAGTATACGCCACATCGCCTGGTTTTTAAAGTGCCCGCTTTCAAGTTCTCCGCAGACTTCAATATAGCGCGGCCAGCGAAGCAATAGTCTGATGAGGTCGGCCTCGGCGGGCAGAGTATCCTCGGTTTTTACAACCGGCTGAAGCTCTCGGGCCGCCGTCGCGTTGCGCGGCGCGGCGGGATTTCTGGCGATTCTGGACAGCATGATATCCGCGTCCACGCCCAGTCTGTCCGCCGCCATGCGGGCCCATTCGCGTTTAATAATTTCGTCGGATTGTTTTTGTATGGTTTCCGTAAGACGCGCCGCTATATCGGCCTTATCCTGCGGCGTAAGCGCGGCGCGGTTTTGCAGCAGCAAATCGGCCTGAAAGTTTATTATATCGCGGCCTTTGGCCACGGCTTTGCGGAAAGCCGGCGCGCCGTATTTGGCGATATATTCGTCGGGATCAAGCTTCTCTGGCAGCGTGGCCACGCGCACATAAAGGCCGGCTTCAATAAGTATAAGCGCGGCTCGCAGCGCGGCGTTTATGCCCGCGGCGTCGGGATCAAAGACCACGGCGGCCTCGTTGGTATAACGTTTAAGAAGCCTTGCGTGCTCCGGCGTAAAAGAAGTGCCCAGCGGCGCGGCGCAGTTTTCCACGCCGGCCTGATGCGCGGCTATTACGTCCATATAACCCTCAAGCAAAATCACGCGGCCTTCTTTGCGTATCGCGGGGCCGGCGAAGTTAAGCGCGTACAAAATGCGGCTTTTGCTAAATAGCGGCGTTTCAGGCGAGTTAAGATACTTGGGCTGTCCCTCGCCCATCACGCGGCCGCCGAAGGCAACCGCCTCCCCCCGCGGGTTTAAAATGGGGAACATCAGGCGGTTTTTAAAATAATCCGTCCCCGCGTTTATACCGGCAAGACCCAGTTTTTTAAGATCTTCAATTGCAAAACCGGCGGCCAGCGCTTTTTGGACAAGGCCGTCAAAAGCCGCGTATCCCAGGCCGAATTTCTGCGCTGTTTCTTTGGTCAGATTGCGGTTTTTTATATATGTCCTTGCCGCGGCTCCGGCGGGCGACATCAGCTGCTTATGGTAAAAATCTTTGGCGAAATCCATTATTTTATAATAGCGCAGGCGCAGCTTTTCGTCCTCGCTCATGCTTTCTTCCTGCCGCCATTCTATTCCGGCGCGCTGGGCCAGCTTGCGCGCGGCTTCGTTGAAGGAAAGATTTTCCATTTTCATCAGGAAGGCAAAAACATCCCCGCCCGTCTGGCATCCGAAGCAGTAAAACAAACCTTTGTCGGGGCTTACGGTGAAAGAAGGCGTCTTT
>JAIRLH010000065.1 GCA_031259485.1 Elusimicrobiota bacterium | reverse complement strand
TGGGCGACAACGTGGGCGACTGCGCCGGCATGGCCGCCGATATTTTTGAATCTTACGAAGTCACCATAGTGTCGGGCCTTATCCTGGGGCTTGCTTTGTGGCATCTGACGGGGCATTATGAATGGATAGTTTACCCCCTCCTCGTGCGCGGCATCGGCGTTTTGTGTTCCATCATAGGCACTTATGCGGTCGATGACCGCGGCGGCCGCGGCGACGCAATGAAAGCCATATTCCGAGGGTATATGACTTCCGCGGCGATATCTATAGCGATGTTTGCGGTGCTGGCGTATTTTTACCTCAAGAATATTCCGGGCGGCTGGTGGCGGCCTTTTGCTGCGGTTTCCATAGGCGTACTTTTAGCCATGGCCATTGACCGCATTACCGAGTATTTTACCGGTACCACGGGCGCGCCCGTGCTGGAGGTTAAAAAATCAACGGACACCGGCTCCGCCACCACTATTATAAGCGGGCTGGCCGTCGGGCTGGAATCTTCGGTCTGGTCAATACTCGTGATTGCTTTGACCATTTTCAGTTCCGTGCTGATTTTCGGCTCCATGGAAGGCGTAAGCGCGGTACAGAAAGTCAATTATATACTCTACGGCGTGGCCATGACGGGCATAGGCATGCTGACGCTTACGGGCAATAACGTGGCTATGGATTCCTTCGGCCCGATTGCCGATAACGCCAACGGCGTGGGCGAGATGTCCTGGCACGGCAAAATCGACGAGGAGACAAAAAAAGCCCGTCAGATTATGGCCGATTTGGATGGCGTGGGCAATACCACCAAAGCCATAACCAAAGGCGTGGCGATAGGCTCGGCCGTTATAGCGGCGGTTTCGCTGTTCGGCTCTTATATGGTTGACGTGAGCAATGTGCAGGCCGCGCTTAACGAAACCTGGGCGCAGCAAGGCCTTAACCAAGCCCTGCACCTGCTTAAGGATATAGGCATAGTGGTATCCAATCCCGTCGTGTTCGTGGGCATGCTGATAGGCGCGAGCGTGCCGTGGCTGTTTTCTTCCTTCGCGATTAACGCGGTGCGCAGGGCGGCATCGCTGATAGTCGAGGAAGTACGCCGCCAATTTAAAGGCGGCATACTGGAAGGCAAGGCCAAGCCCGATTACGGCCGCGCGGTTGCAATTTCCACAACCGCCGCGCAGAAGGAGCTTATTATTCTTGCGTTGCTGGGCATAATTTCGCCCGTGCTGGTGGGCCTCGCGCTGGGCGTTGAGGCGCTGGGCGGCTTTTTGGCGGGCATCATCGTAAGCGGACAGCTTTTGGCGGTCTTTATGTCCAACGCGGGCGGCGCGTGGGATAATGCCAAAAAACTGATTGAGGATGAGCCGTCTAACCCCGCCGCCAATACCGGCAAAGGCAGCGAACGCCATAAAGCGGGCGTCGTGGGCGACACTGTGGGGGACCCCCTTAAAGACACCGCCGGCCCCGCGCTTAATCCCATGATTAAGGTGGTTAATTTGGTGTCGGTAATAGTAGCGCCGATAATCGTCACTTACAATAATGAATACACCAAACTCGGCGCGGCCGGCTGGTGCGCCGTGATAGCAATGCTGGCGGTGCTGAGCTGGGTTATAGTCAAAAGCAAAAAACCAATAGGGCAGTAAGCAGTAATTGTTTTGCCTCTAACATGGTTTTCCCCTCTCCCGTTATGGGAGAGGGTCTTGCATTATTGGAGGGCATCTCTTCTTTCTCAGATTCCCGCCCAACTACTCTGCGGGAATGACAGAGAAGAAATTCGCAGGAATGCTCCCTACTTTGTCCCCTTGGAGAGCCCGAGGGTATGACAAAAGACCGGATACCCGATAGAAATATTCAGGTATGACGACTGAAATCACAATTACGGCACTCCGTGCCGCTTCCTCCAAACGGGTCAAATTTTTTGACAAAAAATCGGCGGACGCATGTTCAGCGTCCGCCGATTTTCTGTCCGAACTTATTAAAAAACCTACCCGCCGTATTGGGCGATTAAGTCTTTATTGGTGCTTATCTTAAGCTCGACTCTGCGGTTGGCCGCGCGGCCCGCGGCAGAGCCGTTGTCGGCCACAGGTTTCGTCGCGCCGAAGCCTTCGTAAGCGGAATTGCCCTTTGGATTTACGCCGTTGGCGATAATATAATCATACACGGCCTTTGCGCGGTTGACGGACAAAGTCTTGTTCGTCGCCGCGCTGCCCGTGGAATCCGTATGCCCCTGCACGACTATGATATTGGCGGGATATTTTTTCATAACGCGTGAGAGATTTTTCAAAAGCTGCTGCGCCTCAACGGAAAGGTTATATTTGCCGCTTTCAAACAAAATATCGCCTTTGAGTTTGATTTCAATGCCGTTTTCGGTCTTAATTACGTCGGCAATAGCGGCGAGTTCCTTGGCCTGCTTGTCATAATAATTGCCGATCACGCCGCCCGCCGTCGCGCCGGCAAGGCCGCCCACAATCGCACCTGTGGAAGATTTTCCGCCGGTGTTATGCGCGATTATCGCGCCTCCCACGGCGCCCACAACCGCGCCCGCGCCCGCGCCGATGGCGGTTTTTGCCCCGGGCGACGTGCAGGCCGTCAATGCTACGGCGGCCGAAAGCAGTGATACCAGTAAGGTCTTTTTCATTTTTCTGCTGCTCCTTTTTAGGATTTGAATTTCTACACAAATATTTTACATTTTTTATCCGCAATTTTGTATTATATTAAAAAAGGAGGATAACAATGAAAAAACTTATCTTATTTTTTGCCTTCGCGCTTTTTGCCGGCGGCGCGCACGCCTATAAAATAGCGGATTCCGCCAAGACTACAGACGGCAAAATTGTCGGTGGGAAAACCGCCATAGTGGTTGACAGCAAGGGCAAACTAATATCCGGCGGCGCCACGCAGCAGGCTAGCGTCTCAGGCCCAACGGCAACCGCCGCGCAGTCCACCAATGCCGCCAAGCCTACAGCGGGCGGTGCCGCTCCCGAAGCTAAAGCTACGGCCACAGAGAAGGCCGCGCAGGAAGATTTCGCCAAAAAAAGCAAAGACATACAAGACAAGCTGAAAAGCATCAGGAATAACCAGAACAATCAGAATAAAGATAAAGACAAAAACAAAAAATAATTATCTATTAACCGGTTGACTGAATCCCCCCCTCCGCGCCGTTTCCGCGAGGGGGATATTTTTTGATTATATATTAATTGATTATAGTTATATTAATCTGGGTCCAAATAGCGGAGTAAATCTGGGCCTTTTGACCCTTCCATAATTTGATTCCGTGTATTAAAATAAAGGTAGAGAAAGCATTTTTTAAATTATAAAAGGACGGGGGCTCCTATGTTCAGGCAAATGTCTTGTAGGCGCATAATATCAAAGATCAATTTTACCAAAGCGGTTGCTTTATTTTTGGCAGCCGCTGTTTTTTTTACTTCAACCGCGCCGGCCTATGCCCAGAGCGTCTCGGCTAAGCCGCCGGCAAAAAGACAGCCCGCCGACAAATATCTGACCGAGGAATTCTCCAAAAGTGATTATTTGGGAAATCAGAAATTTGATGTGCAAAAGAGTTCTAATCAAATTGCTAACTTTCTTCAGTATGTAAATGATCGAGTAAATGCGGGAAAACAATATAATGACGCAAAAAATGACGCAAAAAAACAAGTTCTTGAAATTGAAGAACTTTTCATGCCGAAAAATGAAAGCGATGAGAAAAACGAAAAGTCTGATATTCCAGATAAAATGACGTTCGCAGATTTTAAAAGAATGGGAGTTGCCCACATAAATCAGGAATACAAAAAAACTCTGGAAGAGTTAGATAGTATAGACAATTTTGAAAGATACAACTCAATAGTTAATCCCGAAGCGCGGCAAAAGCCGTGGCAAAGCCGAACGCTGCAAAGCCGGATAGAACTGGAAGAATGGAAAAAGGAAGCATTAGGAACTATCCCCGCGGATTATGAACAATACAGCGCAGAATACGATAACGCGCTGAAGGAATATCATCGGCAGGAAGAAGAGTCTATTAAAGCGGTCGGTATTCTTTTAAGAGATTTCTATCTGCAATATCCAATCGACCCGGATATTAAAAGAGTGGCGGAAAATACCGCTCTGTTTTTTTACGCTATTGAAAATATCAGGAAAGATTTGTTTGAAGCAAAAAATTACAGAAACATATTGATAGCCAACTACAAAGAATATATAAAAAACAATGGTTGCGAAAAGAAATATTTTGTTGAAAAGAGCTACATTAATTCTAGGACTGGAATGATAACCTCTGTTCATGTGGAAAAGAGTAAATTTGACCAAAAAATCTGCGCGGACACTATAGATAAAATTTATGCCTTGAGCATTATATCGGATGAAGAAAACATCCAAGAAATCACAGAGTTTATGAGTAAGTATGTCAAAACGCCGTATGCTCCCATATTATTGGGCCCAGTGGTTTCATTTTTACTCGGTACGAAAAGGCATGAAATGCTTTTTAATTTTATAAGTCAACAGGAACAAGCTGAAATAAATGAAGAATATGATGGCACAAGTATTGTTGATGCAGGCGCTTCGTATTTAAAATATTATTTAGGATCAGTGTCTCAACATGGCGACTATCCGATTGCTATTGATAGTGATGGGAAAAAAAAGAAACTTTCTTACTGTGGCATAAATGTGGATTTCTATCCTGACAGTGCGGCTCGCGGAAACATTTGGGAAGACATAGGGTGTTTAATCGCTCAAGATGCCAAAGATACTGAAAATGCACAAGGAAACGCCGCATCCAAAAAATTTGTGGCGGAAAGATTGGCAAATATATTTCTTCAAGGAGAAGTTGACTCCCTTAAAACAAAAGTTGTTATCAAAACAATAGCCCCTTTATTTGTCGGCATGCTTTTAGGCGGCGGAACAACAACTCCGGATTATGTAAATGGCAACTCTGAATTGGAAGGAGTTTCAAATTTGCATAAAGTGTTGGAAACATACGGAAAAGAAACAGTGCCTTTAAAAAATATAGTTGTACAAAACCGCAATAAGGATGAGAGTTCTTTGCTTGAAGGCTATTTCGGAAAAAAGCATTATTATCCTAGGGCACACTACAACTATACTCCAACTATGATTGAGATTTTCGAAGATCATCCGGAAAATCCTATGTCTGTAATGTTTCAAAAATACGGGGATGCTTCTATATCTCTGTCAATTATTTTATTTAATTCATCAATGATAGATTTGCCTGCTGACTACAAACGCGCGCTTGACGCAAAACTTTATCATTTCTATATGAAAAACGGCGGCGATACGAATTGGTTTGAAATGTATTCCAAACATACCAAAAGGTACAAAGATAGGTTAGATAGCGAATTAAACAAAGCGGCTGTTAAAATTATGATCATTTCTTTAAATGTAGCTCTTACTATATGGAGCTTCTGTACTTTGCCAGCTCTATTCATCTCTTTAGCGAAAGCATTAAACTCTTTATATAAAGGGGTAAAATTAATCGGGACAATAAGCAAAGTCTTGTATACGGCAAAGTCTTTAAAAGCCTTAAAGACAATACCCGAACTTGCGGGAACATATAAAAGACTACATCGATTTGCTTTGATCCACAAAAAAATTGCCAAAAATACAAAAGATTTATTTAAAAATCCAAAAGTGTATTTTAGAGAGATTAGAATAAAAAAAGTCAAAAACTCTAACCCTACATTCGGCGAAGAACTGAAGGTGACCGGTTATACAGAAGAGGGCTTCGCCAAAGTCAGCGGCGGAGCATTCGGCGAAACTGTGGCAAATTATAAAGCAAATTTAGACACTA
>JAIRLH010000006.1 GCA_031259485.1 Elusimicrobiota bacterium | reverse complement strand
TGGCATGTTGTGGGCCGGCCTTAACTGGGACGAGGGTCCCTTCCCGGACGGCGGCGTCCAAGGCGAATATCCTCCCTATTTCCAGGCCGCTAGGTGGGAGCGGGGCGTATATCAAAAATACATTGACCAATTGCTCGCCGAAGGCAAAGCTTATAAATGCTACTGTACCGCCAGGGAACTTGAGGACATGCGCGCCAAAGCCGTCGCCGAGCGCCGCCCTCCGCGCTACGAGGGCCGCTGCCGATGCCTCAAGCCGCAACAGATTAAACAGTTTGAGGCTGAGGGCCGCAAACCTGCGGTGCGCTTCAAAATGTCGTCCGAAGGCGAAACTGTTTTTAACGACCTTATCCGCGGCGAAGTCAAATTCGCCAACAAAGATTTATACGATTTGGTAATCCAGAAAACCAGCGGTATACCCACCTATAACTTTGCCGTGGTGGTGGACGATTATTTAATGCAGATTTCCCATGTAATAAGGGGGGACGATCATATTTCCAACACCCCCGCGCAGCTGCGCATTTACGACGCGCTGGGCTGGCGGCCGCCGGCAATGGCCCACCTGTCCATGATACACGGGCCGGACGGCACCAAACTTTCCAAACGCCACGGGGACACCAGCGTAATTGAGTATAAAAAGCAGGGCTATCTGCCGCAGGCGCTGATAAACTATCTTGCCCTGCTTGGGTGGAGCACGCCCGATTCCCAGCAAATCTTCGCAGCCGGCGAGCTGGAGCAAAAATTTGACATCAGAGGCTGCCAAAAAAGCCCCGCCGTTTTTGACCCCGTCAAACTCCTATGGATGAACGGAGAATACCTGCGCGCCATGAGCACGGAGCAGCTCTACGCCGCCGCCAAGCCTTTTATAGACGAAGCCGGCGCGGCAAAAGGCGCGGACGAAGAATATCTTAAAAAAGTCATCGCGCTTGAGCAGGAAAAATATAAGACGCTTAAAGAAATACCGGATTTGATTTCCTTTTTCTTTACCGATAAAGTACAATTTGAGCAAGAGGCCGTAAACAAAGTTCTTAAACAGGAGAGCGCAAAACAGGCGCTGGAAGCGGCCATAGCCAAATACTCCGCGCTGGCTGATTTCAGCGAGCAGCCGCTTGAAGCCGCCGCGCGCGCGGCGGCAAAGGAAAACGGCCTTAAAGCCGGGCAGGTTTTTCATCCTATACGTGTGGCGGTATCGGGCAGGACAAACGGCCCGACCTTATTTAAAATGCTTGAATATATGGGCAGGGACAAAGTTTTGTCAAGAATGCGGGCCGCGCTGGAACTTTGCGGTTAATACGGGGAGAAGGCATTAAATATGAAATACTGGTATTTAAAAGGCGGAGACGCGCTGGGCCCCATGGAGCCGGCGGAAATCGTGAAGGACAAAGATTTTACCTTGGACGCTCTCGTCTGCCCCCGGGATGAAAGCGAGAGGGAAGAAGCTTGGCGTTCCCCCAAGGATTATATACAGGACTTCGGGCCGTTCATCAAAGCCGCGGCGGAGCCTGCAGGTGACAAACCCGCGCAGGTTACAAAACTGATGGAAGAGATTTCGCCGGAGGAGACTATACATTCCCGCTCCCCGCTGACCGCTCCTCTTGAAAACAATCTGCTTGACGACCTGCCCGCAAAAGCCCCGCTGAGCGGCGCGGCTCCGGCTCGTGCGGCGGCCGACGCGCAACCTGTAGAACGTTATTCTTCTATGCCGCAGTCGCCGGCAGATACTTTTACCGCCGCAAATGCGGTGGTGCTCAAAAGCGGCGGCGGGGAAGGTTTTTCGCCCGCTCCAGAACCGATAGTTTATACACCCCAACCGGCAACCGCCGCGCCCCGGCAGCTGCAGACTTTGCAACCGGCTCTACAACCCGCGCAGGAAGCCGTAGCCATAAATATTTTTGATAAACAGACTTTAACGCCAGACCACAGCGCTTCGGCCGGAAAGCCGCAGCATAATACCATGCCAATGGGAAGTATGACTCTGCCAACCACAAACGGTAAAATAATAAATACCATAGACCCGCGCCGCTCGGTGGAAAGCGGCAAAAAAAACGATACGCTTTATGTCCTGATATTTGTGATGTTCATAGTCATAGTCGTGGCGCTGTTTATGGCTTTTTTCTATAAAGAAGATACTCCGCCTGCCAAGCCGGCGGAACAGACCTCCGCGGTCCGGCAGCCGCAGCAAAAGGCTCCGCTGCAGGGATTGTCCGAGGAAGTACTCTCGCCGGCCGCTGCGGCGCAAGGCGCGGCGCATGCGCAAGAGGCGCCGCCGCCGTCCGAAGCCATAAAAACGCCCGCTCTGACCCAACAAGCCGGAAATATAACCGTCGCAGGCGATAATGCCGCCGCAACAACCATAGCCATGCGCATGGTCAAAGAATATCTGCTTGATGAGAGGCGCGGCACCATAGGGGAATATTTATCCAAAACCTATAAAGATTATAGAACCACGTGGGCGGCGCAGCCTCTTTACAATGACAGTTATACTGTGAATTTCCATGCTTCAAAAGTAAGGCAGGAGCCAGTGCAGTATGTTTTCAAGATTAATATAAAAGACAGGTCAATTGTCGGCTTAAACAATGTGACTATAGAGTTGTTGGATTTTAAATAGGGTTCAATCCCAAGTGGAGATTATATCATGGTACTTCTTGACGAATTGTTTCAAATAATGAAGGATAAAGGCGCGTCGGATTTGCATCTGACCGTAGGCGTACCGCCAGTTCTGCGCATTAACGGCAATTTATACGCCACGCCCTACGAAGTCCTGACGCCGGACCGCACTCAAGCCCTTATATACTCAATAATGAGCGACGAGCAGAAACAGCGTTTTGAAACTAATAACGAGCTGGATTTTGCCTTTTCCATCAAGGGCCTCGGCCGCATAAGGGTAAACGTGTTCCGCCAGCGCGGCTCGGTCGGGGTGGCGATAAGGGCCATACCTTTTGAGTTTAAAACTTTCAAACAGCTGGGCCTGCCCTCGGCGGTTGACGGCATTGTGCAGCTCAATAAAGGCCTTGTGCTTGTTACCGGCCCCACGGGTTCCGGCAAGTCCACCACGCTGGCCAGCATAATAAATTATCTTAATGAAAATTACGGCTACCATATAATCACGGTAGAAGATCCGATTGAATTCGTGCACGAGCATAGGCGCAGCATAGTAAACCAGCGCGAAGTGGGACAAGATACAAAAGATTTCGCTTCCGCGCTGCGCTATGTGCTGCGTCAGGACCCTGACGTAGTCCTAATCGGCGAAATGCGCGACCTTGAAACAACCCAGCAGGCCCTCAACGCTGCGGAGACGGGGCACTTGGTCTTCGGCACATTGCATACGAGCGACGCCATGCAGACAATCAACCGCATTATAGACATGTTCCCGCCCAACCAGCAGGAGCAGACCAGAGCCCAGCTTTCCTTCGTACTGGAGGCGGTAATGTCCCAGCAGCTTTTGCACACGGCCGACGGCAAAAGCCGCATACTCGCGCCGGAGGTTCTGCTTGCCACGCCGGCGGTGCGCACCATAATCCGCGATAAAAAGATAGAGCAGCTTCACAGCGTTATGCAAACCAGCCAAAAAATCGGCATGATGACTATGAACCAAAGTCTGGGGGATTTGTATCTTGCCAAGAAAATCACCTATCAGGACGCGATTTTCCACTCCGGCGACGTGAGCGATTTAAAGTCTTACATTGAGCAAAGAACGAAAAGATAAAAATTCTTAATCAGCAAAAATCCCCTTGCGCTTTTGTTTAGCGCGGGGGATTTATTACGTGCGCGAAACCGCTTTTAATTTAATCGGAGTTAGTTATAAATATTCACACTATAACTTGCATTATCTGGTTTAGATTGATGTTTGTATGACAATCAATAGTTAAAAACGGCTTTTTAATCTTCCGTCTTTTTTCCCGCGCCGGCTTCAGCCGGCGCAGCCTTTTGTTTGTGCTACACTCCTGCATATTTGTACATACACATATTTGCCAAGGTCTTCAATAGTTTATATATCGAAAATCTATTAGTACATTATAGATAATAGCTAACTAGTAATGCGGAGCGGGATATGACAAACAGAGATAAGCTGTAAATCTTCTTGAGATGGTAAGAGCGAAACAAATAGCGCAATATGCCCGCACGCGCGGTTATTACGATGATTTTGGAAAGATGGGACAGCTGACAACAAATATTTC
>JAIRLH010000192.1 GCA_031259485.1 Elusimicrobiota bacterium | reverse complement strand
TATCTTATGTCCTTGCTTTTTTTTCATATTCTTTTACAGCGGCCATAGTTTCAGCCGTCGCTCCTTTAAAAGATAAAGCCGTTCTTTGCGCGGCTGAGGCCGCGCTTTCAATCAAATCGTCTTGAGAGATAAATTTTTGTATAATATCGGCGAAATTATTTTCGTCGACCAAAACGCCGCCGCCGCTTTTAAGCAACGCTTGTGCCACATCCGGCGTGTTATAATAATATTTGCCAAAAAACACCGGACGGCGCAAAATTGCGGCTTCCAAAAAATTATGTCCTCCGTTTTTGCTTATGCTGCCGCCGACAAAAACCATATCCGAAACTTTATAAAACGCGCCCAGCCATCCCATAGCGTCAACCAGCAAAACCTGCGCAGACGCGACGGCGGAAAAATTATCTATGTTTATATTATTCAAAATATCGCTTAAAATCGCAAATTTAACGCCGCTAGCTTTCATCATTTTAACAATTTGTTCTTTGCGTTCAAGGTGCCTAGGCGCGATTATAAATTTAACTTCGTTTAATTTTAAAGCGCAGTACAAAGCTATGCGTTCTTCCTTTTTATGCGTGCTGCCGAGAGTTATTCTTTTTGAACCATGCCACTTGAGAATGTTTAATAAATTTTTAGCGTTTTCAACCCGGGAAGGCTCCGCGTCAATCATATCGTATTTTATATTTCCGCTTACGGAAATCTTTTCTTCCCGCATTCCCAAATTTAAGAAAAGTTTTTTAATTTCCTCGCTCTGGACGCAGACAAAAGAAATATTTTTAAACACAAGTTTTACAAGCGGCAAAAGCAATTTATAACGCGACGCGCTGCGCTTGGAAATACGCCCGTTTATAACGGCCGCGGGTATTTTATTGCGGCCACAGGCAATTATCATATTAGGCCATAAATCGGATTCTATTATAAATAAACGATGCGGCGCGTAAATTTTAATAAATTTCTTTACTAAATAATAAAAATCCATCGGCATTAAGACGGAAACGTCAAACGCAGTTTCTTTTTGCGCGGCGGCGCGGCCAGCTGCGGTGGAAGTGGTAATAAGCGCAGGTCGCTTATAAAAAGACTTTAAATCGGACGCAATTTTAACGGCAGATTTAACTTCCCCCACGCTGGCGGCATGCAGCCAAATATACCCGCCGTCAATTTGCTTTTTGGGACTGAAAACAAAACGTTCGTTAAGTTCTTTTATTAAATTTTTTAGAAGTTTTCTGCGAGGAGAACATAAAAATGCCAAAATAATGCCGGCTCCCGCCAGAGGAAATATTATATTAAGAAAAATTAAAATGGCATAACCCATAAAATTTATACAGTGCGCCCAACCAGTCTTTGCGCTTGCTCGGTGGCGGTATTTAAAATATCGGTAAGTTTTTTGCGGGCGTCTTCTATATCGTCCGTCTCTCCGACCCAAACCGGCTCGCCGTAAACTAAAGCGCATTTGCCAAAAGGCAGCGGTATTTGAAATTTATCCCAAGAATTGACGGAAATTCTGCAGCTGCATGCAACGCCGGCCGGAATTATCGGCAAATGCGTTTTTTGCGCCAAGTAAATTATACCTGATCTCGCGTTGTAAACCGGCCCTCGCGGTCCGTCGGGAGTAATCGCCGGGCTGTAACCGGCTTCCGATATATCCATAAGCCCGCGAAGCGCGCTGTATCCGCCGCGCGTGGTGGAGCCGCGCATTGCTTTCATTTTAAATTTAGGAAGCGATCGCGCTATATATTCGCCGTCTTTGCTCATGCTTACAAGCACGCAGATTTTGCCTCTGTTGCGATAAGGATACAACAAAAACAATTGCTGATTATGCCAAAAAGCGTATATAACGCGCTGTTTTGCGTCAAGTTCCATGGCGGTTTTGCTGCCGGCATATATAAATTTTGTAAAAAATCCGACAAAATGCAAATAAAACGACGCCAAGTTTGCCACTATGCGGTATTTTATATTCGGTTTTTTATGTTCGCTGATTTTGATCATATTTTGCACTATTATTCCTTAATGGCGGATATTATATTTTATCAAATAATTATATACTAATTTATTATGTGGTATAGAAATATATATGAGTTTTTGATATTTAAAAAATTTTAATTGATAAAAATAGAGCCGCGGCAAGAAGTCGCGGCTTGAACTATTTTGTAATAATGTTATTTTATTATTGTTTTGCTCCGGCTTCTTTTAACATATCGGCTATTTTTTTATGTTCATTCAGCGCGGCAAACATTAAATCAATTCTAGCATATTTAGTTTGGATATCAGGATTTACTCCCGTTTTAAATAATATTTCTACTATTTCCTTATGACCTCTTTTTGCGGCAAACATTAAAGTCATAAACTTAAAAAACTCTTTTATTTGTTCTTTACAAAACCTCTTATGCAACTGGCTCATATTAAATGATCCTTTATGTATTTAAAATAGTTTAGCAGTCCTATAAATAAAGGGGAATTATTTTCTCCCTTTTGTAAAGGGAGTACCGCCTTTGGCGGGGAGGGATTTAATTATTCCTCTTTTTTATTAGACTCCCGCTGGAGTTTACCCTCGAAAGTCTTAATCGGGGGCGAGAATGACAGTCTTTTTTTATTCCCTCTCCCTTCAGTCGCGGCGTTTGTGCTTTTTTCCCTCTCCCATCGCAAAGGGCAAAGGAAAGACAGAGACG
>JAIRLH010000188.1 GCA_031259485.1 Elusimicrobiota bacterium | reverse complement strand
ATATTAAAAACATAGTGATAAAAACATTTGTTATATTTTTTGTCATTCTGCATGGAGTGCAAAACAATCGCGGGATCCAAATAATGAATAGATTCTGCGGCTTCGCGCACAATTACGTGTATCGATGTTATTTTGGCAGCGCCGTTTTCACATCGCCGGTGTAGTAAACGTTCATAAATTATATAATTTTTAATAGAGGATATTTATGGCATACAGAATAAAAGTTGTTGAACTTGACAGCTTGCCCGCAGCGCAGGAAATACTCACGGCGAGGGAGCTTAAAACTTACGAGGAATTTAAGGTAGAAAAACGCCGGAAAGAGTGGCTGGGCGGGCGCTTTGCGCTCAAGCAGCTGGCAATGAATTTCTTTACCTTTGACATGCAGCATATGGAAGTCCGCAATTCCCCCGCCGGCAAACCGACGCTTATGGTGCCTGACGGCACGCATTTGCCTGTTTCCATCACGCACAGCGGAGATTATGCGGCGGCGGCAATAGGCCTGACCGGCGATAATATAGGCATTGATATGGAGCTTATAGAAAACCGCGGCAAAGAATGGGCGCAAATGTGCTTCCATAAGGACGAAATTTCATCGGGCGCGGCCTTCTTTCTGACGGAGCTTTGGACCAAAAAAGAAGCGGTTTTGAAATTTCTGGGCACGGGCCTCAGTCTGGATATGAAGGATATACGTTTCATCGGCGGCAGACTTATGCTTTACGGCAAGGCTTTTGACGTCTGGGCGCAAATGGGCAGCCCCAATATACAGGTGGACGCGAGCGACCTTGACGGCGGCTATAAACTGGCCGTCGCCGCCGAGGCTCCGCAAATATAGATTTACAGAGGTTTCTTATCATGGAAAATAATAACGCTTTAAAAAACGGCGAAGCAAAAAAAACCGATAAACCCGAGATTGAACCCGCGTCCGCAGCCGCGCCGATACCGGAAAACATCAAAAAATTCCGCGAGGTCAGCGCAGCAGCGCAGGCCGGCGACGCCGCGCGAATAAAAGCCCAAAACGATAAAGGCAAATTTACCGCGCGCCAGCGCATACATTATTTGCTGGACGAAAATTCTTTTTATGAAATACGCAGCCTCGTTGAAACCAGGTGTACGGACTTCGCAATTAAAGACAAACACATAAAAGGCGACGGCGTCATAACCGGCTTCGGCCGCATAAACGGACGCGAGGTGGCGATATTCGCGCAGGATTTTACGCAGCTGGGCGGGTCCCTTGGGCTGGCGCACGCGCGGAAAATAACTTATATAATGGATTTGGCGCTTGAGGCCAAAATTCCGGTAATCGGCCTGCTGGACAGCGGCGGCGCGCGCATACAGGAAGGCGTTGACAGCCTTGACGGCTACGGCGAAATTTTTTACAGAAATGTAAAAGCCTCGGGCGTGATACCGCAGATTTCCGTAATCCTGGGCCCGTGCGCGGGCGGTGCGGTGTATTCCCCCGCGCTCACCGATTTTATTTTTATGGTTGAAGGCATAAGCCACATGTTTGTCACGGGACCGAGCGTAGTAAAAGCCGCCACGGGCGAGGATGTGGATTTTGATACCCTCGGCGGCAGCCGCGCGCACGGCCAGCAGAGCGGCGTGTGCCACGTGGTGGCCAAGAGCGAGCAGGATTGCTTCCGCCAGGTTAAAGAGCTGCTTACCTTCCTTCCGCAGAACTGCAACGAAAAGGCCGCCGCGCCCTCAAGCGAAGATTCAATTGACCGCAAAACGCCTTTCCTTGAGCAGATTTGCTCCATGGATCCGCGCAAGCCCTTCCGCGCGCAGCACGTGATATGGGAACTGGCCGACCAAAATAAATTTTTTGAAATCCACCGCGACTTCGCTAAAAATGTTGTCGTCGGTTTTATCCATCTGGGCGGCGAAGTAGTGGGCGTGGTGGCCAATAATTCCGATCACCTGGGCGGCGCGCTGGACATCAATGCAAGCGATAAGGCCGCGCGGTTTGTGCGCTTCCTGAACGCTTTTAATATACCGATACTTACGCTGGTTGACATCGGCGGTTATCTGCCCGGCGTGGAGCAGGAGCACGGCGGCATTATACGCCACGGCGCGAAGTTATTATACGCCTATGCGGAGGCGACGGTGCCAAAAATAACGCTTGTACTGCGCAAGGCTTACGGCGGGGCATATATAGCGATGAGTTCCAAATACCTGCGAGGGGATTTTAATTATTCCATACCATCGGCCGAAATCGCGGTTATGGGCCCGCGCGGCGCGATAGAAATTTTGTACTCGCGCGATATTAAAGCCGCGCCGCCTGAAAAAGCCGAAGAGCTTAAAGCCAAACTGACGGCGGAATACGCCGCAAAATTCGCCTCGCCGTATCAAACCGCCTCCACCGGCGCGATTGACGAGATTATAGAACCCTCGGCCGCGCGCAGCCGCATAATACACGCGGTGCGCATACTGAAAAACAAACGCGACCCGAGGGAAAACCCCAAAAAAGGCAATATCCCGCTGTAAAACGGAACGCGCCCGTTTATAAACGGGCGCTCTCAGAATATAGGCCGTGCCATGCTGCGAATTCGTCGTTAAATACTCTTAATTGCCAAACTTTTTTGACTATTAGGCATAATTATCAATCTTATTATGGTATAAACCAGCAGGCATTTTCTTTAAAAGCAGCAGAAAGGTGAGAACATTTCTCAGTATCTTTCACTCCACCTAAACTTTTACAAGCAAAAGCCCATACATCTGCTCCGCAACAACACGTCCGCCCGTCGTCAATTCTTTTAATAATAGTATAACGCGTTGAATTAGGGTTTCTGCTTGCCCAGACACAATTACAAATATTGCCAGTATTGCCATTTGCTAAATTATTTTGACGCGGGAAAGTAAAATCAGGAGATTGCGGGATTTCAATGTCAAGCTGTTCAAAGTTCTTAGGATAAACGCCGTGCACTATTTGATAAAACCGCGCGGAATCGTAAATAGCTTTCATGAGAATCATTATTCCGGCCGCGCGTGATTTTTCAACGGATTTCCTATATTGCGGAATCGCGATTGCGGCAAGAATGCCG
>JAIRLH010000169.1 GCA_031259485.1 Elusimicrobiota bacterium | reverse complement strand
GACGGCATACCTTATTATCTTGTCGATTTCCTTGATATAAAAGAAAATTTTGACGCGTCAAAGTTCTGCTCTATGTCGGATGCGCTTATTGCCGCGCAGCCGCGCCGGCAGTTTATTTTTGCGGGAGGCACGGGGCTTTATCTGCAGGCGTATTTTGCCGGTATGGACAATCTGCCGCCGGCCGACGCTAAAATCCGCGCGGAGCTTGCGCGGCAGGCGGAGGAGTATGGCAAAGAATATCTGCATAAACGCCTTGCCGCGGTTGACGCGCAAAGCGCGGCGCGGATACCTGCGGGCAATATTCAGCGCGTAATGCGCGCGTTGGAAATCTTTTTGATTACCGGCGCGCCGGCCTCGCGTTTGCGCACTGGCGCAAACGGCGCGCAGATACCGCCTTCAAAAGCTCATTTTTTTTATCTGAACTGGGATAAAGAGATTTTAAACCGCCGAATAACCCGCCGCACTGAAGAAATTTTTGAGCCCATGCTCGCCGAAGCTCGCGCCGCGCTTGCAGCCGGCTGTCCGCAAGAGATACCTGGCTTAAAAAGCCTCGGCTACCGCGAAGCCATCGCCTGCCTCAACGGAACCATGACCAAAGCCTCCGCGCTGGAGCGCATAATAATTTTAACGCGCCAATACGCCAAGCGGCAGCGCACGTGGTTCGCAAGATACAAAGATATGATACGCATTGATTTGGATGAAAGTTTTGACCCGCAACAAACCGCGCGCGATATTCTCGGCCGGCTCTGAAAACTGCTAAAAAGCCGCTTTTTCTAATGCGGTGGGCAGGAAGGTTTGCCCCGGCGGGATAGTTTTTAATATGCGCTTTCTTGCTTTCTTTATGCTTATACTGCTGTCCGGCGCGGTTTGCCTTATGAAATTTACCATATAATCGTCAAAAGGCACTATAAAAACCAGCGGCGTTATGACGGTGTTTTTTGTTTTGCGGTTTTCGGCCTCAAGGCTGGCCGTGGCGGAGACTATACCCACAAGCTCGCCAGTATTTGTCATCACGCCGGAGCCTGATATCCCCTGCACTATGCCGAAGTTCTCAGTAAAAATATATTTCTGCACCGGCAGGTAAAACAGCGGCTTTTTGGCCGGCAGCACGCTGCGCTCGTCGTTCCAGATAGAGACGATTGAAGCCTGCCTGTCTATCATCACCGGATAGCCGCTGTTTATGTGCAGTATGTCGGGCAGGTGCGTCCCGTTTACGGCTTTGTAATAAATATTGTAATCGGGGATAATTTTTAAAAAATCGTCTTCGCTTATTGCGCGGCGAAGCGCGGGTGCGCGGTAAATGTAGTCCGCCCCGTCGGCCGGTATGTGCATCAGGGCGGCGTCATATGCCGCCTTTTCTCTGGCGGAAACAGTTTTATCATTTTTGAACACGCGTTGCGTCTTTGGGGAGTGGGTTATTAACGCGCTCATTTCATACTGTGGATTTACGACGAGACGCACCTGTATCTGGCAGACGCCGTCGCACTGGGGGGATATACAATGCGCGGCGGTTATATACCAGTTTTTATCCAGCCGCACCGCCTGGCATTTGGTAATTTTGTCTGAACCCGGGTTTATTATTTTAATTTCAAAGGTATTGGTGAAATCCGCCGCCTGCCGGTACTGCGCTTCGTCGGTTATGGTAAGATAGCTAACGCCTTCCGCGCGGATTATAGCCGCGGCGCAGAAGAGCAGCAGCGCGCAGGAGAACTTTTTCATTTTTACGTTACCGACGCTTCAACGGCAAAAACAAAATCCCGCCGGTCCTCCGGTATTACTTTGAAATAATTTATATCCGCGGTTGTGCTGGCGGTATTGCCCGCATATCTGGTTATGAAGCGTAAAACGTCGTCGTTAAATACCGTAAGGAAAGTATAATTAATCGGGTTTATCGAGCCCTCGCCGGAACTTTGGCGCAAAACGCCTGTTGCCGAAACCACGCCGCAAAGCTCGCCGGACGCGGTAAACACGCCGGCGCCGGATATCCCCTGCCTTATGCCGAAATTATCCGTAAATATATACTGGTTTTTTGGAGAATAGAAAACAGTATCGTGCGATGTTAGCAACTGCCGCGCGCCGCCCCATATTGAGGGCAAGACAATCTGGCGGTTGAAGATTTTGGCCGTCTCCGTGCGCAGCACAAGCAGCTTAGAGAAGCCCGCCCCGTTCACGGCGGCTGCCACTGCGCTGGCATCAGGCTCGGCGGACTGCATAAATACGTCGTATGGCATACGAAGATTGCCAATAATATAAATATATTGCGAGCGCTCCGGCGAAAGTTTAATAAGCGCGATATCGTAAGCGATATTGCTTTTATTTACGCTTTGGGAATTATATATCTTTATGGCGTCGTCCAACTGGGAGGCGGCGTAATACTGCAAATCAATTTCATAACCCGGGCCCACCAGCAGGCGCGCCTGCAAAGTACAGCCGGAATTACACTGATTTTGCACGCAGTGCGCGGCTGTCAAAAACCATTCTTTGTTTAGACGCACGGCCTGGCACTTATTCATGGGGCGCGATACAGGGCCGTCGCCGTCTTTATGCGGCGGGCCGGGAATTATATTGATTTCATAAGAGCTGTCGTAAATAATACTTGACTGCGCGTATGCCGCTGCCGGCGGGAGGGCCGCAAGAATTATAAAAGCGGGCAAAAATAAGAGAGTTTTCTTCATAAAAATATAATAACAATTTTTGCGCGCGCGTGGAAGCCTGTTTAGAGTAATAAAAAATCCGCCGTATAAAAGCGGCGGATTTCTTGGAGGCAAAAATCGGGGCGACTGGATTTGAACCAGCGACCTCTCGGTCCCGAACCGAGCGCTCTAGCCAGCTGAGCCACGCCCCGTTAATATTGCGGCATAATTCCAAAAAACGCAGGGGCATGCCCCTGCGCGTATTGCGAAGAATGGTCGGGGAGCCGAGAATCGAACTCGGGACCTCTCGCACCCCAAGCGAGCGCTATACCACTAAGCCACTCCCCGATACGCCGCCATATAATTATATCATTCTTTAATTAATTGGGAAAGCGTTTCTTTGATTTCTTTCAGAAATTTTACGTCTCTGGCGGTGCGCAGTCCTTCGTCCGCTTTGGGGCGCGCGCCTATTGCCATAAAACGGTTGAGGTGTTTTTTTGCGCCTTCAAGAGTCATTTTGTGTCTGTAAATCAGATCTTTTATTTTGAGTATTGTATTGATGTCGCTTTTGGTATAGCGGCGGTGCAGAGATTCTTTGCGTATTGGTTTGATAAGACCGAAGGACTTTTCCCAGTATCTTATTGTATATTCGGGCACGCCGCAGATTTTGGCGGCGTCGCCTATCGTAAAGTATTCTTTGCTTTGCAGCTGCTCAATATTCATAAATTTATTTTAAAATATTTTCAGAAGGCTTAAAGCGCACGCGCGTTTTGCTTGGCACGGGAATATCCGCGCCGGTGGAAGGGTTTTTGATGTTCACGGGGCGCGATTCCTTCGTCTTAAAAGTGCCGAAGTTTGAAAGCACCACCTTATCGCCCTTTTTAAGCGCGCCGGCTATTATGTCAAGCGTATTATCCAGCGCGGCGCGGGCCTGTTTTTTGTCAAAAAGATGTTTGGCGAGTTCGTTTATTAATTCTTCTTTATTCATAAGCTAAAAACCCAAAGCCTGCATTAAAACGCGCGGTTTTTGTTCTTTCACAACAATCTGCCAGATGGCGGTAATTACCGGACAGTCAAGCCCGTTTTGCGCAATTAAATCACATACGCTTTGCACTGAATTTGCGCCCTCGGCTATGGTGCCTACTTCGCGCTTTGCATCCTCCAGAGTTTTACCCTGGCCCAGCTTTTCGCCCAGCCGCCTATTGCGGGAAATAGCAGACATGCCCGTCAAAATCGCGTCGCCCAGACCGCTTATACTGTAGACAGACTTCGTAGTGCAGCCTTGGCTCAGCATGATGGCGTTCATTTCCTCCATCGCGGCGGTGAGAAGCGCGGCTTTTGTGTTTGCGCCGTCGCCGATGCCGTCAAGTATTCCGCAGCCTATGGCTATCACGTTTTTGATTGCGCCGCCGTATTCCGCGCCGCGCCTGTCGGAGGAGGTTTCCAAAATTATAGGCGCTTTGCTTAAAGTTTTTTTGAGCTCGCGCAATACCTCGGGGTTATGGCCGGCCAGTTTTATTTTGGTCGGCAGGTTCCGCGCCACTTCCAGCGCGAAGCTGGGGCCGCTGAAAGCAAAAGCCATATCTTTGAGCTGCGGAAGTTCTTCTTCAATAATTTCGCAGAGTGTTTTGAAAGTTTTGTCCTCCAACCCTTTTGACGCGCTGATAACCGGTATAACGCGGCCGGCAAGCAGCGGTTTTATCTGTCTGCAAAATCCGCGCACGGCTTTGGAGGATATTACAAAAACCAGCAAATCGGTATCTTTTACGGCTTCTTCAACAGAGCCCGTAATTTTTATTTCGGGGGGGAATTTAAAGTCCGGTATGTTTGGGTGCGCGCCGCCGGATTTGGCGATGGCCTCCGCCAGTTCCCGCGAGTATTCCCACAAGACCGCATTAAAGCCCAAGCCCGCGATATGACGCGCTATTACGCTGCCCCATACGCCCGCGCCCAAAACAGTTATTTTATTTAGCCGCATTTTTTTTGGAGCCGTCTTCAAACTTAAGCTCTTCCTTATTGAACATGCGTTTTATATTTGGAATATGTTTATAAATCACAAGCGCGCACACGACGGTAGCCAAAACGCAATACGGCGGCGGGTTCGCTCCGATAAAATAGCTTGTTGCGGGCAGCACTACGGCCGCCGCTATAGAGCCCGGCGATATTCTGCCCGTGCGCCAGACTATCAGGCCGAAGGTAAGAAAAGCCAGAGCGGTAGGCGCAGGCAGCAGCGCGCCAAAAACTCCGGCCGAAGTCGCCACGCCTTTGCCGCCGCGCAATTTGAGGAAAATAGTCCACATATGCGCGCAGATAGCTATAAAGCCGCAGGCCATGGGCGTATAAATATCGCGCGGCAGCAGATATTTTGCGGCCAGTACCACTGCCGCGCCTTTTAAAGCGTCGCACGCGAAAGTCGCCACGCCGGGCCATTTGCCCACCACGCGGTAAACGTTTGCCGCGCCCGGATTGCCGGAGCCGTGGTCCCTGATATCAAACCCCTTTAATTTTTTGGTTATTATATAGCCCGAGGGTATTGCCCCCAGCAGATAGCTTGCCGCCAGCAATATTATTTTTATTATCATATTTTATATTATAATAAATTGTGATGTGTTTTTTAAGGCATTTTTTAGTCTTTATTGTGTCTTTGCCGTCATTGCGAGGCCGGATTTCACTTGGTCAATCTAAGCAATGACGGCAAAGACTGTTTAGGGCCCTTGAAGAAGCAAATGGCCATGACTACCTTAATAAATAATAATTGCCGTTGCCAAAAGCAGAATCAACAGTGCCCATCAGCTCGCATATG
>JAIRLH010000130.1 GCA_031259485.1 Elusimicrobiota bacterium | reverse complement strand
CATATGTTTTCCCCTGATCGGTAGTTTTACGTTTTAAAGAACGGCGCCGTAAAAATATTTTTAGTTACAAAAATGCAAACATAATTAAGAGCACGGAAACTGCGGCAAGTTAAAACATTTAGAAATTTTTTATAATTTCAGCCATTTGCGCGAAGGCCAAGGCGCGGTGGCTGATTTTATTTTTCTCTTCCATGCTTAGCCGCGCCATGGTTTTGCCGAGAGAGGCGACAATAAAAAGCGGGTCGTACCCGAAACCGTTTTGACCGCTGTAATCAACCGCGATACTGCCTTCAACCGCGCCTTTTCTAATGATTATTTCCCCGTCAGGCTTTGCCATGGCGGCTATTGTTATAAAACGCGCAGCGCGTTTTGCGGGCGGCACTTCGGCCAAAACGTCCAGCAGTTTGGCATTATTGGCCTGATGGTCGGTTTTATCCGGATATGCATAGCGACCGCTGTGCACGCCGGGCGCGCCGCCCAAGGCATCCACCAGCAGGCCGGTATCGTCGGCTATGGAAATAAGCCCGGTCGCCGCCAAGCCGGCGCGGGCTTTGATTATTGCGTTTTCCTGCAGCGTTTGGCCGTCTTCTCGCGGCTCGGGGATATTTGGGAAATCCGCAAGCGACATGTATTGTACAGGCCGTCCCGCGTTGGTGCTGAGCGGCAGGATTTGGGCGAGTTCTTGCGCCTTATGCGGATTATTTGTAGCGATTAATATTTTTAACATGCTTACTTCAAACCGGCGATGGCTTCTTTTATCTGCGAGGCTTTCAGTTGCATTTGCGAGAGCTCTTCCTTGGCTTTTGCCACCTGTCCGGCGGGCGCATTTTTTACAAAATTTTCATTGCCCAGCATGCGCGTGCGATTGGCTATACCGGTTTCTACAATGCTCAGCTCTTTGGCCAGGCGCGCGCTTTCTTTTGCAAAATCAATAAGGCCTTCAAGCGGGATATATATTGCCGTATTCGCAAATACCGCCGTGGCGGACTGCGCGGGCCGCGTCAAATCCATACCGCAAACCAAATTATCCGCTTTGGCCAGCGCGGTTATGTAAGCGAAATATTTATTTATTACGGCCTGCTCCCGCGCGTCGGATGTGCTAAATAATACCTTTATTTTCGCCCCGGGCGGCACATTGAACTGCGCGCGCACCGTGCGGATTTGCGTTATTATGCCCTGTAGCAGCGCCATTTGCGCCTCGGCCGCTTCATTGATAAATTTTGCGTCGGACGCGGGATAGCTTTGCCGCAGCAAAAATTCCGCGCTTTCATTTGTGAATTTGCGGAAGCCAGCGGCAATTTCCTCAGTAATAAAAGGCATGAAGGGGTGCAGAGCCTTAAGCGTGCCGTAAAGCACGTTAACCAGAATCGCGGCGACGCGCTTTTTATCTTGCGTAGTGAAGCGCGGCTTGGCGAGCTCTATATACCAATCGCAAAAATCGCCCCAGAGGAAATGGTAAAGAGTATTAGCCGCAGCGGCCATATCATAACCTTCTATGGCTTTTGCGGCCGCGGCAACGGCTTTATTATAGCGCGAAAGTATCCAAATATCGCAAAGCTCGGTATTTTGCGCGGGCAGGGCAAGCTTGCCTTCAACGCCTTCGGCATTCATTTGGATAAATCTTGCCGCGTTATAGATTTTATTACAAAAGTTGCGCGCGCCCACAACGCTGTCCTCGCCATAAGGAATATCCTTACCCGGTACGGCCTGTATAAGCAGGGAGAAGCGCGTGGCGTCCGCGCCGTATTTTTTTATAAGGTCAAGCGGATCAACCACATTGCCTAAAGATTTGGACATCTTTTTGCCCGTCTTATCGCGCACTATGCCGTTAAGGAAAACATGCGGGAACGGCGGCTTGCCCATAAACTCAATGCCCATCATTATCATACGCGCAACCCACAGATAAATAATTTCATACCCCGTAACTAGCATGTTTGTCGGATAATAATGTTTGAGGTCTGGCGTTTCCTTGGGCCAGCCAAATACCGAGAATGGCCACAAACCCGAAGAGAACCATGTATCCAGCACATCGGGGTCCTGCACGGTGTCTTTGCCGCCGCAGTGCGGGCATGCGGGCTGCGTTTGCGAGAGTATGGGCTTTGCGCCGTCTTCAAAAGAAACTTTAACCAGTTGCGTGCGTCCCTGTTTGTCGGCGGCGAAAGTCAGCCCTGTGCCGCTGCATTGGCGGCAGTACCAAACCGGTATCCTGTGGCCCCACCAGATTTGGCGCGATATGCACCAGTCCTGTATGTTTTTCAGCCAGTTGAGCAGAGGAGTTTTCCAGTTTTCAGGGTGCATTTGCACTGCGCCGCTTTCCACCGCTTTTATTGCCGGCGCGGCCAGATTGTCCATCTTAACAAACCATTGCTCGCTTAAAAAAGGCTCTATCGCGCTGCCGCAGCGGTAGCAGGTGCTCACGGCGTTATCGTACTTTTCCTCTTTGACCAGCAGGCCGGCTTCTTCCAAATCTTTTACGACTTGTTTTTTGGCGACCTCCCTGTCCATCCCTTCGTATTTGGCGGGCACGTTTATCATGCGGCCTTTATCGGTTATAACGGAAATTATTTCCAGCCCGTGGCGCGCGCCGACTTCATAATCCACCGCGTCATGCGCGGGCGTTATTTTTAAAGCGCCGGTGCCAAAACCAAGCTCTACCGCTTCGTCGGCTATAACGGGAATAGCCTTTTGCGTAAGCGGGATTAAGACTTTTTTGCCGACAAGGTTTTTGTATTTTTCGTCATGAGGATTGACGGCCACGGCGGAATCTGCAAAAATAGTTTCTGGGCGCGTGGTGGCTATGATAATATCCGCGCCGCCGTCCGCGCCTTTGTAGCGCAGATGCCAGAGCTTGCCTGAGCGCTGTTCATGCTCCACTTCAATATCCGAAAGCGCGGTTGTGCAGCGCACGCACCAGTTAATTAGGCGTTTTCCGCGATAGATATATTTTTTATCCCATAATCTCTTAAAACATTCGTATACGGCGGCCGCGCGCTCCTCGTCCATGGTAAAGCGGATATTGCTTTGGTCTAAAGCCCAGCCCATTTTTTCAAACTGTGTGTAAATGGCGCTGCCGCAGTCTTTATACCACTGCCAGACGGTATTTACAAATTCTTCGCGGCCGAGGTCGTGGCGGGTGAGCTTTTTTTCTTTGGCCAGCGTTTTTTCAACCACGTTTTGGGTAGCTATGCCGCCGTGGTCAAGGCCGGGCACCCAGTTGGCGTCAAAGCCTTTCATGCGGTGGTAACGGATAAGAACATCCTGCAAAGTATCGTTAAGCCCGTGGCCCATGTGCAGCGCGCCCGTGATATTTGGCGGAGGGATTACTATGACATAAGGATTTTTGCCCCCGTCGTTTTTGGATTTGAAGACCTGTTTTTCCTGCCATATCTTGGCAAGTTTTTCTTCAACAAGTTTCGGATCGTAGGCCTTGGGTAACATAGTTTTACAGTCTCCTAAATTTTATATATATAATATACGTATATCATTTGATATACGTACATTTTATCAATTTAGTAAGATATTTGTATGAAGGCGGAATTGGCGAAACAGGCTGTCGTAGAGCCTGAAATTTTAAATGAACGCGGGGAACTCATAACCCCCGGCTCTGGCGTGCAAGGCCGTTCTCGGGGCGCGGCGGTGCGTTTTTTAAACTCGCTTATGGCGTTACTCTGTGGCTTTATGGCTTTTTTGCTTTTCCTCGCGGTTATGCTTATTTTGGCGGTACCCGTGCTGATCCTTGCGCTTTTTGGCAGAAAGACTAATATTAAAATATTCAACTACAGGAGCTTCAGATTATAAAAATGCAACAGGATAGACCGGATAGAAGAAAAGAATTTGGAGTTTTTTACCATGATAAATTGATGCCACTCTCCCTGCGGATGCCGAAAGTTTGGAAAGGCGGCGGCAAGGATAATTTTTTCTGGTGGAGTTTTTCGGTTGCGCCTGTTAACGCGGGTATATGCGCCGTCAGCGGGGCCGTTGCCTTTATTGTTTTTTCGCTTGTTATGCCTGGTAGAAACGGCCGCCGGCCCATTATAGAGAGTAATGACGAAGCATTTTTGCCCGCGGTCGCTATAGGCCTTATCGCTTTTTTTATATGTATAGCGGCCTATGCCGTGTTACTCAACCACAGGGACAAATTCGGGCGGCAGCTAGCCCTCGCGCGGGAACTTGAGAGAGAAATTATGGCGGACGTCGCGCTCTTTTTCGGGCTTTATTATAAGGACGGGCCGATCTTTTCGCCGGAAGACTTGCTTAAAACGGGCATAACAAAATACAGCGAGTTTTTTGAAATCAGGCACCCTTTGGCCGGCGCGCCGGAAGGTTACGCTCTTGAAATAACAGAAATCAAATTTAAAATCGGCGAAACCAAACACGGCTCAGTTATGAGAGAAGGACTTGTGGCGCTGTATCATCTCAATAAAAACTTTAAAGGCGTTACGCTGCTTTTTGAAGATTCTTTCAGCAAAAAAATAAATTATGCTTTTAATCCGGACATGACGCGCGTCAAGCTGGAGTGGCCTCTTTTTGAAGAAGCTTTTGACCTTTACACTACCTCTCAGGTGGATGCGCGCATAGTGATGGATACTGATTTTATGGAAACCGTTTACGACTTTCATAAAAGGCACGGTATAGGCGGTTTGTTTATAGCTTTTTACGATAATAAAATGATTGTTTTTCTGGATAATACAAACTGGCCGCACGCTCAGGACGGTAAATTCTACCCCGCCGGGTTTTATGATAATATGGATTTTTTGCTGCAAATCCCTAGGCATATGCGTTATAAATCTTTCGCGATGGAGCGCTTTGTAGACCGCGCCGGTATAGAGAAGGCGCGCGCGCAACATATCAGGCAGAAGCCGTAGTTTGTAGAACGCGCGCATGATATACCGCCGTTTATAAATGCCGTTATAAACGGTGACGCGGAGAAAGCGCAAGAACTTCTTGCCGCCGGCGCAAGCATAAACCAGCAGATTGCTTTAAACGGCAATACGCCGCTGCATCTTGCGGTGTGGAATGGCCGCGCCACCATGGCGCGCCTGTTGCTTGCGCAGCCCGGCATTGACGTGCAGATCCGCAATGACTTCGGCAAAACCGCGCTTGATATCGCTAGGGAAAAAAACAACGGCGAGATTATAAACATTTTGGAGCCAAGGAGGTAATTTGTTATAATTTATTTATCGGCGTTGGATTGCCGGTAATATTTCACGGATACTGTTTATGGAAAATATTATTGCTCTTGCTTCAAATACGAAAGTTTTAAATTATAAAACGCCGCGCGCGGCTTTAATGCAGACGGGGTTGCTGGCTGCTGCATTAGTTTTGCCCTCCTTTTGCCACTATCTCAGCCTGCCGGTTGCCGCCCTTGTGCCCATGCACTGGCCGGTGCTGTTGGCGGGTTTAGTTTACGGCTGGAGGAGCGGGCTTATGCTTGGCTTGGCCGCGCCGCTGATAAGCTTTTTAATAAGCGGTATGCCGGCCGGCGTTATGTTGCCGGTTATGCTTTGCGAATTGTCCGCATACGGATTTTTTGCAGGTATTTGCAGGGAAAAGCTCAGATTTAATTTCTTCCCTTCCGTCGTATGTGCGCTGGTTGCCGGCAAAGTTTTTTATGTTCTTGCCATGCTGGCGGCGGCCAATACTTTCAGTTTGGCATTTCTTCAGACGGGTATCTTTGCTTTCGTCGCGCAGATTGTATTTCTGCCTGCGGCAGCCGCCGGATGGACAAACTCAAAATAGCCGATTTATTTGACGGTCTTGCAAAAACCTGGGACGATAATGAACATCCTCGGGTTTTTGCCATTGTAGAACAGATTATTGGTAAAATAAATATTTTGTCTGGCGAGAGCGTGCTTGATGTCGGCTGCGGGACTGGTATCTTATACCCTTATATAAAAAAGCGCGGCGCGGCTGCGTTGCATATTGATTTGTCCGCCGGCATGCTTGAAAAATTTAATGAAAAATACCCTGCCGCGCGCGTCATGCGGGCGGATTTTGAGACGGTAAATTTGCCGCCCTCAAGTTTTGACAAAATAATAGCCTACAATGTGTTCCCGCATTTTGTTGATAAACGGGCGGTGTTTGCGCAGTCTTACAAATTTTTGAAATCAGGCGGCTCGTTATTTATAGTCCATTCCATGACCAGGGACGAACTTAAAAAGATTCATTCCGGCAATAAACGGACTGCGCGGAATTTGTTGCCCGACGGCATAGCCATGCGGCGTTTTTATCAGGAGGCGGGTTTTAAAGATATTATCATGGAAGAGGCTTCCCCGGGCTTTTTTTCCAGCGGTAAAAAAGATTTGGTATAATAATATTTTAGGGACGCCGTGCGGCCCTTGTCAGTGATTTAAGGAG
>JAIRLH010000057.1 GCA_031259485.1 Elusimicrobiota bacterium | reverse complement strand
TAATTGAGCTTATTGTTGTTGTCCTCATAATCGGCATTCTTGCCGCTGTTGCTTTACCGCAATATCAAAAAGCTGTTGAGAGAGCCAGAACAGCAGAAGCTCTTATTAATCTTAAAGCTCTAAGAGAAGCTTGGGAGAGATACAAACTCATTTACGGCACAACGGCAACAACAATAGAACAATTAGCGGATCTTGACGTAAAAATTGATATTGCTAATTCAAGTAATTATTTTGATTATGTGATAAGTGGTGGTTATCCGCTAATTCATGCAAATAGAAAAGGAGGAAATAGATATCACCTTGTTGCTGTCACGGCGGATCATAAAGATCCAAGATACAGAGCAGGCATAGACATAATATGCGCTGAAAAAACAACCGATAACAAAGGCACTTGTATATCATTCGGTGCAACGATAAAGTTGGCAGAATTTTCCTACGGCTATACTCATTATTTATTCCCATAAACAAACTCTAATAATAGCAAATGTTTAAAAAATTGGTTTAATGGAGAAAAATATTCAGCGTTAACCCAGTATATACAGTAAATTAAAGGATAGAATTTTTATACCATAAGATAATCTATCATCTCTAATATAGCCATATTTATACCCTATGTCAGAAAACCTCACGCCTTTTAAGGCGTGGGGGTTTCACTTTTATTCTGAATGAACACTAACTAAAATATTGGCAATGACATCTTAGAAGATATTTTTGATGTTAAGTGCGATGGGAGATATTATTTAAGAGACAGAATCCTTAAGTTAAAGGAATATCCCCGCAGTAAAATTTGCGACATAATCTGAGGGAGTTTTTGTGTCTTAATATAAAATGATAAAATTTGAAATATTATGAACATAGCTTTAATTAATCCGGAAATCCCGTTTAACACTGGCAATATCGGGCGCACCTGCGTGGCTACCGGTACAATGCTGCACCTTGTCGGCAGGCTCGGGTTTAAAATTAATGATAGGGAAATCCGCCGCAGCGGGCTGGACTACTGGCCCAAACTCAAATACGCGGTGCACGATACTTTTGCATCATTTACCGCCGCACTGCCGCAAAACGCGCGGGTGTTTTTCTTTTCCACAAAAGGCAGAAAAAACCTTTGGGACATAAAATTTGAAAAGGACGATTACTTGATTTTCGGCAGCGAATCGTGCGGATTTCCCAAACAAATATATGCCGATTATAAAGACAGCTTATACAGGATACCGATGTGCGGGGACGCGCGTTCGCTCAACCTTTCGTCCTCTGCCGCGATATGCCTTTACGAGGCCCTGCGCCAGACTGGATTCAAATAAGCGCACGCGGCATATTCTTAATCCTTTTCTCCATAAACCCGTTCAATTAGATAGACAGGCAGATTTTATTTGCCGTCTTCCCTCTCTTGCAGGCGGATTTAAAATTAAGCGACACGCATTTTGGCGTATTAGGCTCTGCCTTTATGTTCGTCTACATGCTGGCCGCGATGATGACAGGATTTATGGAGGACAGGCCGCTTCGCAAAAATAATAAAGCCTATTTTACAACTTAGCTTTTCAGCTTCGCCTGTGCGCCGCCTTGCGGTATTACCGCGCTAATGCTGGGCAATTTCACTGTTGCAATGTCCGCGTTGTGGTGCGCGATATTTTTTATCTTTTTACAGACGGGACCTTTGCAGGCGGCACTAGTGGCGCGCACGGATATAAAAATCCGCTCAATGGCTTTTGCGCTGAATATTTTTATAATCCACGCACTGGGGGACGCGCGCTCCCCCCGCAGTGCTGCTGGCAGTGTTATTTATAGTTCCGGCGGGCGTATTCACGCGCATTGCAAACCGCTTTTGTAGCCCGCGGCGGATAGATATTATGAAGAGGCCCGAGCTGGGCGGAAAACTGCTTTAAACAAAAATCCCTGCGGAGAAAAGCCAGATTCCCGATAGAGACTTTCGAGAACGATAAAAGAGACAAAAAGAAACAAAATTAGTAAAATAAACAATTATAAGGAGAGAAACTAATGAAAAAAACAATAATTTTATTAAGCGTTTCAATATTTTTAATTTGCGGTTTCACAAGCTCGGAAGATCCGAAAGATGCGGTGAAACAATATACTCTTGGAGTAATGCATTATAAAAAACAAAATTATAAAAAGGCATTTGAATGGTATTCCAAAGCGGCGGAGCAGGATTATGCGGACGCGCAAAGTAGTCTTGGCTTTATGTATAACAACGGTCAAGGAGTAGGACAAGATTATAAGAAAGCATTTGAATGGTCTTCAAAAGCAGCTGAACAAGGCAATGCGGCAGGGCAAACTAATCTTGGGCTAATGTATGCGAAAGGCCAAGGAGTAGAGCAAGATTATAAAAAGGCATTTGAATGGATTTCAAAAGCGGCGGAGCAAGGCTATGTAAACGCACAAAATAGTCTTGGGGTCATGTATGAGAGCGGTAAAGGAATAGAACAAGATTATAAAAAGGCATTTGAGTGGTATTCAAAAGCAGCGAAGCAAGGATATTCATACGCGCAAAGTAATCTTGGAGCAATGTATAGTGAAGGCCATGGAGTAGCTCGAAATTATGAAAAAGCATTTGAATGGTATTCAAAATCGGCAAAGCAGAGGCTTGATAGCGCTCAATTTAATATTGGGTTAATGTATGCGAAAGGCCATGGAGTAGCTCAAGATTATAAAAAGGCTGTTGAGTGGTGGTCAAAAGCGGCGGAGCAAGGCTATGCAAGAGCGCAATATAATCTTGGGGTAATGTATAAGAGAGGCCAAGGAATAGAACAAGATTATAAAAAGGCATTTGAATGGTATTCCAAAGCGGCGGAGCAAGACGAAAAATACGAAGCAGCTAAAAAAGAACTGGAGCAAGAACTGGCGGAATTAAACAATAAAAAATAATCCGATACGCGCTGATATAATGCGATAAATTGCAAGACTCAACCTAATTTGATATTATATATAAAATTAGCCGAGGTAGCTCAGTGGTAGAGCACTGGTCTGAAAAACCAGGTGTCGACAGTTCGATCCTGTCCCTCGGCAAATTTCAATTTAATGGCAAAACCCCGATTTCATGCGGGGTTTTGCGTTTTTTATAATTCGGAAGCAAATTTACGCGCGGATTTGAACAAGCAAAAGAGCCGGAATTAAAATTTACATGCGCGCGCGAAAATTTTTACTATTTCCTCAAACTCGGCTTTGTCCCGAGGACTAAAACGATCTTTCAGCGGCGAATCAATATCAAGCACGCCGTATAAATCGCCGTCAGATTTGACAATAGGCACCACAATCTCGCTTCTGCTGGCGGCGTCGCACGCGATATGGCCGGGGAAGGCGCACACGTCGGGCACAACAACAGTGTGCCTGCTTTGCGCGGCCGTACCGCACACGCCGCGGCCCATTGCTATACGCGTGCAGGCCGGCTTACCCTGAAAGGGCCCTAGCACCAGTTGTCCTTCCTTTAAAATATAAAAACCCGCCCAATTGATATCGGCCGTGCGCTGCCAGATAAGCGCGGCGATATTGGCCATGTTGGCGACGGCGTCGCTCTCCCCGTCAGTAAGCGCGGCGGCGGCACGGGCCAAAGTCAAATCCCAAATTTGTTTCATACTATGATTTTACCAAAATCCGCTTTTATGTTATACTGGTATTAGAAGTTAACAGGAGGATTTTGTTATGCCCAAAATAGAAGTAAACGAAACGCGCTGCAAGGGCTGCCAGCTTTGCACAAAAGCCTGCCCAAAGCAGTGTATAGAGATATCGGACACTTTCAGCACTACCGGTTATTATCCGGCCAAACTTGCCAAGCAGGACTGTTGCATAGGCTGCGGCATGTGCTTTCAGGTATGCCCGGATATTGCTATAACGGTATTCAGATAAAGAGGTTATAAACAATGGCAGAAAAAGTTTTAATGAAAGGTAACGAAGCCCTGGCCGAAGGCGCAATAAGGGCGGGTTGCAGGTTTTTTGCGGGCTATCCTATTACTCCGCAAAACGAAGTGCCGGAATACATGTCCTGGCGGCAGGAAGAAGCGGGCGGCGCTTTCGTGCAGGCGGAGAGCGAAGTCTCTGCAATTAATATGCTCTACGGCGCGGCAGCCACAGGCGTGCGCGCTATGACTTCCAGCTCAAGCCCGGGTTTAAGTCTTAAACAGGAAGGCATATCTTATATGGCGGGCGCGGATTTGCCTTGCCTTATCGTCAATATCATGCGCGGCGGCCCCGGGCTGGGAAATATTGCCGGCGCGCAGGGCGATTATACGCAGGCCACGCGCGGAGGCGGCAACGGCGATTACCGCACTTTCGTGCTCGCGCCATTCAGCGTGCAGGAGCTGGCAAACTTCCCCAAAAAAGCTTTTGAGCTTTCCGAAAAGTACCGCGTACCGGCCATGATACTGGCCGACGGCATTCTGGGCCAGATGATGGAAGGCATGTCCTTTGATTTTGAACCGGTTGACCCCAAAACCCTGCCGCAGCCGTGCTGGGCAATAGGCGGCAAACATGCGGACAGGGCGCGCAATATGGTGTTTTCCTACGCTTTGGGCGAGGGCGAGCTTGAAAAAATGGTTCTTAAGCGCGCGGAAAGATACGCGCTTATAGAGCGCGACGAAGTTATTTACGAAGAACGCGATACGCAGGACGCCGAGGTGCTTATAGTAGCCTACGGCATCAGCGCGCGCGCAAGCATAGCCGCAATGAACATAGCGCGCGCAAACGGCATAAAAGCGGGCCTGCTGCGCCCTATCACGCTGTGGCCTTTCCCGTCCAAGCGAATAGCGGAGCTGAGCAAAAAAGTTAAAGCGATACTCTGCGTTGAAATGAGCATGGGCCAGATGAAAGTTGACGTGGATTTGTCCGTCAAAAACGCGTGTCCGGTTTACCTGCACGCCAAGCCGGGCGCATTCTTCCCCGTGGCGGAGGAGATTGCAATTGCAATAGAATCCGCACTCAAAGGCCGGAAAGACCAGCTCTTCAATATTGAAGATTTGGCCAAAAAAGCAGAAAATAAAATATACGCGGTTAATAATCCCGTATGCAAGGAGGGCGCATTGCTATGAACGCTATAACAAAGAGGCCTTCTTCCCTTACGCAAGCGCAATTTCATTACTGCCCGGGCTGCGGCCACAGCGTGGTGCACCGCTTAGTGGCGGAAGTGATTGACGAGCTTAATATCAAAGACCGCGCCGTAGTTGTGGCCCCCGTGGGCTGCGCGGTTTTCGCGGATAAGTATTTTGACGTGGATTCCATACAGGGCCCGCACGGCCGCGGGCCGGCGATTGCCACGGGCATAAAACGCGCCAAGCCGGAAAGTATAGTGTTTTCCTACCAGGGTGACGGGGATTTGGCTTCCATCGGCATGGCGGAAATCGTGCACGCGGCCGCGCGCGGGGAAAATATTACCGTCATATTTATCAATAATACCATTTACGGTATGACGGGCGGGCAAATGGCCCCCACGACGCTTGTCGGCCAGGTGGCGACCACCGCGCCCAAAGGCCGCAATGAGAAATTGCAGGGCAACCCGATAAACGTATCCGAAATGCTGGCACAGCTCAAGAGCGCGAAGTATATTGAAAGAGTGTCTTCCGACAGCGCGCCAAATATAATCAAGGCAAAAAAAGCCATTAAGAAGGCTTTCCAGAACCAGCTTGACGGGGTCGGGTTTTCTTTTGTGGAAGTGCTTTCAATATGCCCCACCAACTGGGGCGTGACGCCGCTTAAAGGTCTGGAATTTCTGCGCGAAAAAATGATTGCGCAGTACCCGCTTGGCGTTTTTAAAGACTTAACCGTTGCAAATAAGGAGGGCAAATAATATGTATCAGGGCGTCAGAATAGCAGGTTTCGGCGGGCAGGGCGTGGTTTCCGCCGGCGTATTATTGGCCCAGGCCGGTCTTGTGGACGGCAAAGCGGTTAGCTGGTACCCTTCCTACGGGCCGGAAATGCGCGGCGGGACGGCAAACTGCTCGGTAGTGATTACCGACGGGGAAGTTTCTACTCCGGTCGTCTCCGCGCCGGATACGGCGATAGTGATGAACGAGCCTTCTCTTCCCAAATTTGAGCCGCTGCTCAAAAAAGGAGGGCTGCTGATTATAAACAGCTCGCTCATCAAGAGCAAGCCCAAAAGAAACGACATTCGCGTCGTTTACGTTGACTGCAATGCGATAGCGGAGAAGGTTGGCTCCCTCAAAGCCGCAAATCTGGTGGCTTTGGGCACTTTTGCGGGAATAACGGGCGCGATAAGCATTGATTCCATAGCCAGCGCGATGAAGAAAGTTTTCAAACGCGCCAAGCCCGAAATCCTTGAGTTAAACCGCAAAGCGCTGGAGGAAGGCGCGAAGCTGAAGTAAAATCTGTTTTCAGTTTATTTGCAAAAGCAAAGCCCCGCATGAAAAACGCGGGGTTTTTTATTTATTGATATTGCAAAAACAGATTTGATTTAGTATAAAAAATAATCAGCTATTTTTTAACATACGAGGATATTGCAATGAAGCACAATAAAAACGGTTTTACTCTAATTGAATTATTAGTCGTTGTTTTAATAATAGGTATTTTAGCCGCTATTGCTCTGCCTCAGTATCAGGTGGCTGTGGCTAAAGCCGACCTTTCAAAATTTATGTCCTTGGTAAAAGCGCTGGCAAACGCGGAAGAAATATATTTTTTGACCACCGGCTCTTACACCGCTAATCTTGACGAGCTTGACGTAACAATACCGCTGACGCCCGACTGCGTGAAGGCGTCTATATCCAGGTACAACTGCGGGGATATAAGCTTCATGGTTGTGGACAATGTTTCCAATGCCCAAGCGGGGAACAAACGCAACCGCTATTTGCAGTTTTTTAAGGATTATCCCGCCGGTTCGTATTTCAGCGCGAAAAAAGGCGATATTTTCTGCTTTGCAAAACCCAATGATACAATTGCCAATAAAGCCTGCGCGGCCATTGGCGGCAAACACCTAAGCACCAGCTCCTCTTGGGATTATTACAAAATAAATTAGTTTCTTTTTACCGCGCTTCAAGCAGCGCGAAATGCAGATACTCCGTCTCCGGCATGCCTAATAAAATGGGGTGGTCTTTAGCCTGTCCGCGCAGTTCTATCAGAGCGACGCGACGGCCAGCTTTGGCTGCAGCAGTTTTTATGATGTCCGTAAAAATCTCGCGCGTGATGTGGTGGGAGCACGTTGAAGTCGCCAGCAGGCCGCCTTTCTCAAGGCCTTCAAGCGCCATTTTATTGAGCTTCACATAAAGGTTTACCGCCTGCGGCAGGGCCTTGCGGTTTTTAACGAAAGCAGGCGGGTCAAGTAAAATCATGTCCGGCTTTTGCGGCAGTTCGCCGCGCATATTGGCGGATAATAATCTTTCCGCATCGTCGCGGCGGTACTGGCAGATTTCCTGTACGTCGTTAAGCTCAACGTTTTTCTGCGCGTATTCCACTGCGCCGGCGCTGCTGTCGCACCCCCAGACGGCCGCCGCGCCGTTAAGCGCGGCGTTTATGCCGAAGGAACCGCTGTAGCTGTACAAATCCATCACAATCCTGTCCTTAAAATAAGGCTTGAGGAAAGCGCGGTTGTCGCGCTGGTCAAAATAAAAACCAGTCTTCTGCCCGCCGTAAAGCGGCACGAGATATTTGGCTTTGTTTTCTTCTATCTCAACTTCGCGCGGAATTTGGCCGACGGTGTGCGGCGCATTGCCAAGGCCCTCAAGCGCGCGGAAGGCGCTGTCGTTCTTAAACACTATGCCCTGCGGTTTAAAAATTTTCTGCGCTGCGGCGAGGATTTCTTCTTTAAGTTTCTCCATACCGGCGGTAAGAATTTCTATTACAAGATAATCGCCGTATCTGTCTATCACAAGGCCGGGGAGCGCGTCCGCCTCCCCGTAGCACATACGGCCGTATTTGCGTATGCCGTACTGCTTGCGCCACGAAACGGCGGCGTCAATATTTTCAAAAATAAAATCTTTTGGCGGCGCTTCTTCGCCGCGCGTTATAAGCCGAACGGCGATTAAACTGTGCGGGTTAAAAAAGCCCGCGCCCAAAACCGCGCCGCGGCTGTCCAGAACGCGCACTATTGAGCCAGGCTCAATGGTTTTGTCAATCTGCTCAAGCTCGTTGGAAAATATCCAGCAGTGTCCTTTTAAAATCCTGTGTTCTTCCTTAGCGCGCAATTTAATTTCTTTCATATTAGCGGCCCGCCTTATCAAGTTTTATTTTTGCTTTGCACATAGGGCAGTCTTCGGGCGCGTACGTATCAAGCGGATAGCACAGCAGCGAGCGCAAAGGCAAATTGCCCACCGCGCCGCCGGAGGACCTGTCCACAATCACGGCCACGCCAAGCACGTTTGCGCCCAGCAGCGCGGCGAGTTCCGCGGCCTCGCGCACTTTGCGGCCGGTCATGGTGACATTATCAACTATCAAAACATTCTCTCCGGAGCGGATAATCATGCCCCCCTTTAACTTCATTACCCCGTTTTCCGTAAACGCAAAGACCGCGCGCGCGCCTTTAACCCTTGCCACCTCCTGCGCGATAATCGCGTTTTCAACGGTGGCGGCAAAAATGACGTCCGCCTTCTTTTCAAACAAATCAGCCAGCGCGCGCGCTATTTTGGCAGCAATGCTAGGGTACTGCATTATTACGGAAGTATCAACATAGCTCTGCACATGCAGGCCGCTTGGCAGCTCAAAATGGCCGTCTTTTATCGCGGCGTTCTCGCCGAGGATGCTTATAATGTCCAACTTGGGCTTTTTCATGGCTGGTTATTTCTCCTTTACAAATTTTTTAACGGCCGCGAAATCCGTGCGCAGCCCGCGCTCGCGCGCGGCCTTTATATGGCTGCCCGTCTTCTTTGGGCTTTTTATGGCGACACCCGGCTTCATCATACTGCCCCAGGCGCGAAAAGCCAAAGCAGGCTCGCCCGATTCGTCTGTAAGATTTTCCGAAAGCACGCCGCGCTTTGACGTGTTTTTGAACATGGTGAAAATATCCAGATCCATATCCTCACCCACCCAGTCAACGCGGCCGTCAATTGCCGCGGCTATCACGCGCCCGTCAAGATAGAAATTGTTGATATTCATTTTTCCGTCATTAAAGTCCGCCGAGGCGGTTAAAATTTCAAAAGGCGTATCTTTAAGCACCTGGCCCATTTTAAAGGAGCCCATTCTTTCCATATTATTCATAATAACGAAAGGCTGGAAGGCGATGCCGAGGGCTTTCCACCTGTCAGCCGCTTCCTGCAGGCGCAGAATGGTGCCGTTTTCAAGCCGCAAATCTATTTTGCCGTCAAGTTTGTTCATACCCGGGAGGAGATTTTTCAGATTAACTTCGGCGTTAAAATTGCTGCCCGTCGCTATGGGGCTTACAAATTTTTCGGCAAAAATCACGCCGCTTACGTTCGGCATAAAAGCCGGCAGCGCCGCGCGGAAATTGCGCAGCCAATAAAGTCTGCTTGCGTCCTTGGGCGCGCCTTCACCTCCGGCGCTGCCGGCCAGCGCGGCGACAAAATCTTCCACGGTTTCAAAAACTTCTATCGGGTCAAAACGCCCGATATGCAGCATAGTTTTGACCGTTCTGTTTTTTTTGTCGCGGACTTTGGCTATCGCCACGCTCATTTTAATATTCTGTCCGTTGAAGAGCGAATAATTATCAAGCAAAGCGTAAAAATTCTGCTTTTTATGCTCGTAAGACGCTTTGCCGCTGATATTGCTTACAGTCTGCCTGCCGACTTTAAAAACGCCGTCCCGCACCGAAGCGGACATAGAATCAAAATTGGCCTCCGCCGTATATTTGGCTTTGACGTTTTCTATGGTAAAATTGCTGATTAAAGCCGATACGCCGTTAAGCTCCGCCGCGACTTTGGGGAAGTACGCGCGGCCGTCCGCGAAAATAAAATTGCCCGCGGCCGTAATTTTGCCTTTGACGGCGTACGGCTTAAGTATGCCCGCATAATCGGCTTTTGAGACCTCAAATTCCTTTGTCTTAAAACCCAGCTCCGCGCGCGCCGCGCCGGAGGCCGCGTCAAAACTGCCGGAAATATCAATATTTATATCCTTATTTTTTATATTGAGCGACGGGATGCCGACCTTCTTAAATCCGTCTTCAAAAGCCAGTTTTGCTTTGACGTTGACGGCCGGCATTTCAAAATCAAAAGGCTTTGCGATTAAAAGCGAAATATCTTCATACTTAAAAGCCGGAAGCGCGGCGGTTATAACGGCGCGCGGGGAGGCAAAATTTTCCACATCCGCGTTAAAAGCCAACGGCTTTTTGAGGCCGCGTATTTCAACGCGCGCGTTTTTCAGCGCCATATCCGAAGGTTTAAAAGCGGCAAGGTTTACCGCGCCTTTGCTATAAACCTCGGTCTCCATAATTTTATCCTTTATTTTATTGCGCAATACGAAGTTCAAATCATATTCCGTAAAATCATTAAACTTTAGATTATAAAAGCGCACCGATACGTCGTTGAGAGAATGGCTTATATTGCCTTTAACGTCGCGGTAGCCGAAGGTGCCGTTGGCGAGAGTCCAGTCCTCTATAATCACCTGCAGGCGGCTGCCGTCGGGGGCGGCGGCTTCAAACTCCGTGCCTCCCGCGATTTGGCTGCCGATTATTTTCAAATCCGCGGTGTTGAGCACGCCGTCTTTATCCTTTATTACGCTCACGGCGGGCTGGTTTAAAATCACTTCGTTTATTACGATGCGCCCGCGCATTATGGGCAGCAAATCATAACGGATTATGACGGAGCCCACGGACACAAGCTCATTATAACTTTCGCCCTTGTCTATAATTTTTAAATTTTTGATTTCCACCGCGTTTATGGAGACAAGTTTTATCCCCTCCATCACCACGGGCCGGTTGAAAGCGCGCTGCAGGCCCTGCGTGAGCATATTGCCGATGCTCTGCGCATTAAAATACTTCAGCGCGGCAAACCACGCGGCGCACATAAGCAAAGCCGCAACGACGGCCAGCGCGAAAAGCGCGCGTATGATATTGCGCGTGATAAAGCGTAGCGCGCCCCAGCAATAAACCAGAAGTTTCTTTTTCCTCATTTGCCTAAAATCCGTATTATAAACTTGCCCGCAAAAATCCAGAAGTCGCGCGTATTAACAAACACTTTTTTAATTATACCCCACGCCGGCACCACGCCGGGGAAAAATATTTGCAGCAACAACAGTATCACGCAAAGATTAAGCGCCGCGACAATAGCGAAAGAAAACAAATTGCCGCCGGCCATTTTAATATCGCTCTGCTCCGCCTCAGTCAGCGATTTATAAGTATGCGCAAAATGGTGCGCCGTAAAAAACCCGAACAGGAAAACAAATATCCGCTTGTCAACGGAGGCGTCAAAAAGACTTATCACGAAATACGCAAATACCGCCGCAAAAGCAAACAGCGGGAAAACATAAGGCGCCAGAAGTATGAAAGTATTTACGCCGCTTACTTTGACATTGCCGCTGTCCCCGTTTACCTTCATACTTTCCACCCTGTGGCCGCACATAAGCGCGGCGGCGGCGTGCGCGGCCTCGTGAGCAAGGACATAAAGCCGCCCGAAGCTGTAAACAAACCTGTGCAGCAGCAGATACAAAACCGCTCCCAGCAGGAACCACAAAGTAATCCGCCAGCTTTTGAGCAGCGACCACAAAATATCCGCAAACCCAAGGAATATAAAAAGCGCGGTGGGCAGAAGCAGCAGGCCGACGATAAATTTGAGCGGTCTTGCAAGTTTTGGCATTGTCAGAATTTTTCTATCCATTCACGGGTTTTATAAACGTCTGTGGCAAGCGCGTATGCCTCGTTGAGCAGGCTGTTGCCGGCGGGCCGGCGGGCCGCCGCCGCGTTGAAATATTTAAGGAAAGCGGCGCTCAAAGCGTCTTGATAATCGGCATTGTCGCGCGCGGCCGGCAGCTGCAAACTGCCCTGATACAGAACCGCGTCTGCGAAACGGCGTATCGCGCCGCCCAGAACTTTTGCGCCGCCGTTATCAAGCAAATCGTCGCTTACGGGATTGGCGAAACAATTTGCGGATACGCCGCCGCGCGCGGGCCGGTAGTCGCTTTGCTTATCATAAGAGCCTAAAGCAAAACCGGCGGCCATAAGTCCCTGCCTGACGGCGGCGTGCAGCGCGCCGTAAATCTGCTGCGGTTTTAACGCGCCGCCGGCGGTGAAAAAAAGCGAAAAAGTTAAATCGTCCCTATGCAATACCACGCCGCCGCCCGTAGGACGCCGCGTATATTGCGTAATGCCCGCCGCCGCAATTTGTGCGCGGGCGGTATTTTCAAACTGCGCGTAGCCGAAGGTGGCCGCCGCTCCGCCGTTTTGGCCGCCGGCCGGCACCCAGTTAAAGAAGCGCGCCATACACATATCAGGCCTCAGGCGGGAGACCAGCAGCTCGTCAATCGCCATATTCGCGTAAACGTCCAAAGGCGGCGTTTCAATGAAAATACATTGCATGGTTATTATTTATAGCTGCAAACAATTATTAAATACCCAGTCAGGCTTCGGAGCAATTGCCCCGCAGAGCGGTCGCGGTACGCGGACGGGATATTTGTCTTTGCCGTTGTTCTTCCCCCTCACCTCTCTCCCGCGCGGTGGAGAGGGAAAGAAATTACCAATGTAAATCGGGCTCTCTTGCGGCGCTTACCTCGTCTATACGTTTCACGGGGCAGTTCTGCGGGGCCTTGCGCAGCAAGTCCGGCGCGGTCTGCGCCTCCTCATAAATTTTTATCATCGCGGCGGCGAATTTATCCATAGTCTCGCGGCTTTCGGTTTCCGTAGGCTCAACCATAAGAGCCTCGGGCACCAGCAGCGGGAAATATATCGTCGGCGCGTGGAAGCCCAAATCAAGCAGCCTCTTTGCGATATCCAGCGTTTTGACGCCATTCATTTTGGCGGCGTCCAGCGTGAATACGCATTCGTGCATGCACGGATAATCAAAAAACGCGGGGAAATACTTTTGTAGCCGCGCCTTAAGATAATTGGCGTTAAGCACCGCGTTCTCGGATATTTCCCTTAGAGTTTGGCCGTCGTGCTGGCGCAGGTAGCAGTAAGCGCGTATCAAAACGCCGATATTGCCGTAAAAACTTTTTACCGCGCCTATGCTGCGTTTTGAAGGCTTTGCAAAAGAATATTTTTTACCGTTAAAAACAACGCGGCCCTGCGGCAGAAATTCCTCTAAATGTTTGACAACGCCCACCGCGCCCGCGCCGGGCCCGCCGCCGCCGTGCGGCGTGGAAAGCGTTTTATGCGTATTGATGTGCATGATGTCAACGCCCATTTCGGCGGGCTTAACGCTGCCGATAACCGCGTTGAAATTCGCGCCGTCCATATATAGCAGCGCGCCGGCTTCGCGTATAAGCGGGGCTATGGTTTTGATGTCCTTTTCAAACAGGCCGACGGTATTGGGGATGGTAAGCATGACCAAGGCCGTCTTCGGCCCCAAAGCCTTTTTAAGCTCTTCTATATCCACCCTGCCGTCGGGCGCGGACTTAACGCTTATCACGCTGAAGCCGCACATGGCCGCCGTGGCGGGATTGGTGCCGTGGGCGGTATCGGGCACTATGATTTCCGTGCGGGCTTTATCTTTACGGGATAAATGATAAGCCTTGGCCACCAGGGCTCCGGTAAATTCCCCGTGCGCGCCTGCGGCCGGCTGCAGGGTAAAAGCGTCAAAACCGGTAATGGCTTTCAAAAGCTCTTCCAATTTATACAGCAGTTCCAGAGTGCCTTGCGCGCTTTGATTAGGCGCGAACGGGTGTACGGCGGCAAAGCCGTCCTGCGCCGCAAGGGCCTCGTAAGCTTTGGGATTGTACTTCATAGTACAGGAGCCCAGCGGGTAAAAATGCGTATCCAGTCCCACGTTAAGACGCGAAAGATTGCTGAAGTGCCTAACGGTATCCAGCTCGCTGAGCTGAGGGAGTTTTGGCTCCTCGCCGCGCAGCAGGCCGGCGGGCAAATATTCGCCCGCGCGTTTGGCTGCCGGCGTAAATTTGACGCCCCTGCGCCCGCGGACGGATTTTTCTATTGACAGTAAATTATGCGGATAATTATTCATAATTAAATCCCCCCCAAGGCGGATACGTATGCCTCAATGTCGGCGGCGGTTTTGGTTTCCGTCGCGCAGACGAGCAGCAGGTCTTTGCATTCTTTGCAGACTTCGCCGTAATCATAACCCGCCGTTATGCCTTTTTTGGCCATGGCTTTTACCACTTTGGCCGCAGGCACGGGGCATTTTATTAAAAATTCGTTAAAGAAAGGCGCTTTGGCCGCAAGGCTGTAGCCCGGGAGTTCGCAAATCTTCCGCTGCAAAATATGGGCGTTTTCAATATTAAGCTCCGCCGCTTCTTTGAGGCCGGCCGGCCCGAGCAGCGTAAGGTAAACAACCGCGTTAAGCGCGCATAAAGCCTGGTTGGAACAGATGTTTGAAGAAGCCCTCTCGCGCCTTATATGCTGCTCGCGCGCCTGAAGGGTGAGCACAAAAGCGCGTTTGCCGTCAGCGTCTTTGGCTATGCCGCAGATGCGGCCCGGGATATGACGTATATGCTCCTTTTTGCAGGTGAAAATTCCCAGCCCGGGCCCGCCGAAAGCCATTGCATTGCCCAGCGGCTGGCCTTCCCCGACGGCAAAATCCGCGCCGTAGTCGCCCGGGGCTTTAAGCGCGCCGAGGCTCAGAGGATTTGCGGAAACTATAAACAGCGCGCCTTTGGCTTTGACGGCTTTCGCGACCGCGTCCCCGTCTTCTATGCATCCAAGGAAATTGGGCGTCTGTAGCACGAAAGCGGCAACGTCATCGGTAAGTTTGGCCTCAAGGTCTGCCAAATCAGTAATGCCGTCTTTTGTGTTTACAAATTCAAAATTAATATTATTGCCAAAGCCGAAATAAGTTTTAAGAACTTTCACATATTGCGGGTTCACGGCAGAAGCGAGCAGGATTTTATTTTTGCCCTTAATTCTGGCGGCCGCGCCGCAGGCTTCCGCCAGCGCGGTTGCGCCGTCGTAGTGCGACGCGTTTGAAGCGTCCATGCCGTATAAGGCGCACATGCAGCTTTGATATTCGTAAATAACCTGCAGGGTGCCCTGGCTGGCCTCGGCCTGATAAGGCGTGTAGGCGGTAAGAAATTCCCCGCGCGAGCTTATCGCATTGACGGCCGCGGGTATAAAATGCTCGTAAATGCCCGCGCCGGCAAAATTAAGCATGGGCTTGTTTTTGGCGGCAAAGGCTTTAATTTCACGTGTGAGCTCGGCTTCGCTCAACGCGGCGGGCAGATTGTACTGCGGGTTCATCAAATCCTGCGGAATATCTTTGAATAAATCTTTAATAGAATCCGCGCCGATAACTTCCAGCATTTCCTGCCGGTTTTCTTTTGTATTGGGTATGAACATTTTCGTCCTCTTTACAGCGGATATGGCGACATAATCATTATATTAAATTTTATGACGTTTCAAAGCGCGTAAAACGTGCGTCAATTCCTTCGGTAGAAAAACCGCTTGGGAATTTTTAAGCAATTCCCAAGCGGTCAAACCATAACAAAAATTGTCAAGTGGGCGGTTTTGACAATATTTTCTGTTTCAAAATTTATTTTTATTTCATATCAACTCCACCCCTTAACAAC
>JAIRLH010000029.1 GCA_031259485.1 Elusimicrobiota bacterium | reverse complement strand
GTTAAGATTGAAAGATTTTTGGGCCTCGGCCGGCAGGAAGTTGAAAGCGCAAGGGCCGGCGACATCGTGGCCATCAGCGGGCTTGAAGGCGTTGACGTGGGCGATACCGTGGCAGACCCTGCAAACCCCGCCGCGCTGCCGCCGCTTTCCATAGACGAGCCGACGATATCAATGGATTTTTACGTCAACGATTCGCCTTTCGCCGGCCGCGAAGGCAAATTCCTGACAAGCCGCCACCTCAAAGCGCGGCTGGAAAAAGAGGCGCAAACTAACGTGGGCCTTAAAGTCAAGCAGCTGGAAGGCGAGGGCAAGTTTAAAGTCTCCGGCCGAGGGGAGCTGCACCTCACCATTCTGATTGAAAACATGCGGCGCGAAGGTTTTGAGCTTTCGGTATCGTCGCCTGAAGTGATTTATAAAGAAAAAGACGGCACGATTTACGAGCCTATGGAATACCTTATACTGGACATCACTTCCGAGATGCAGGGAGCGGTTTTTGAGCTCGTAGCCCCGCGCGGCGCGCGGCTGGAAAATATGGTCAGCGAGGGGGAAAACCGCCTGAGGCTGGAATACGCGATACCTTCGCGCGCTTTAATAGGTTTTAAAAACGAGTATCTTACTTCCACGCGCGGCAAAGGCATAATGCATCACAGTTTCCACGGATACTTCCCTAAAGTGGCGGTGGCGCCGCTGCGCCAGAACGGCGTTTTTATCGCCAAAGAAGCGGGGGAGACTACGGCCTATGCCCTTAACTCGCTGCAGGGCGGCGGGCAGCTTTTCGTCGGCCCGGGCGTCAAAGTTTACGAGGGCATGATAGTGGGCCAAAACTCGCGCGACGATGATTTAGTGGTAAACCCGTGCAAGGCAAAGCGGCTTTCCAATATGCGCAGTAAAGCGGCCGACGACGCTCTGGTGCTCACGCCCCCGCGCGTGATGAGTTTGGAGCAGGCCATTGAATACATCGCCCCCGACGAACTGGCGGAGATAACGCCGATTTCGGTGCGCCTGCGCAAAAAAATTCTAAATATCCACGAGCGCCGCAGAGCGAATAAAAAAGAAGAGGGCGGCGAGGATTAACGGCCCCCTGCCGGAGGCATATCACAATGAATAAGGAAGGTAAATCATGTGCGGAATAGTCGCGGCGTTTGAAATTAAAACTGACGCGGGCAAACTGCGTCCCAAAATATTGCAGATGGCCAGAAAGCTGCGCCACAGAGGACCGGATTGGTCGGGCATTTTCTCCTGCGAAAAAGCAATACTGGCCCACGAGAGGCTTGCCATAGTTGACCCGCAGTCCGGCGGGCAGCCTTTGTACAGCAAAGACGGCAAACTTGTTTTGGCCGTCAACGGAGAGAGTTATAATCACCGCGAAATCAGGAAAAAATTTGAAGGCAGATACGAATTCCTGACAAATTCCGACTGCGAGGTTATTTTAGCTTTATATCGCGAAAGGGGGCCGCTGTTCCTTGACGATTTAAACGGAATATTCGCTTTTGCGCTTTACGATACGGAAAAGGAAGTCTTTCTAGTAGGGCGCGACCATATGGGCATAATACCCTTATACCAGGGTTGGGACGGCGAAGGGAGATATTACGTCGCTTCCGAGCTTAAAGCGCTGGAAGGGCATTGCGATAAAATAGAAGTATTCCAACCCGGGCATTACTATTACAGCGGCGATAAAAAATTAACGAAATGGTACGAAAGAAAATGGGAAGATTTCTCTTCCGTAAAAAATAACGTTACAAATATTTCCGCCCTAAAAGATTCCCTTGAAGCCGCCGTTGAAAGGCAGCTTATGACTGACGTCCCCTACGGCGTTTTGCTCTCCGGCGGGCTGGATTCTTCCATCATTTCCGCGCTGGCAAAAAAGCACGCAGCGCGCAGGATTGAGACTGGCAATAAAGAGGCCGCATGGTGGCCTCAATTGCATTCTTTCGCGGTGGGGCTTAAAGGTTCGCCGGATCTTGCTTTCTCAAAAAAAGTGGCCGAGCATATCGGCTCGGTGCATCACGAAATTAACTTTACCATTCAGGAAGCGCTGGACGCTCTTCACGACGTTATTTACCACATAGAAACCTACGACGTGACAACCGTGCGCGCCAGCACGCCGATGTACTTGCTTGCGAGGATGATAAAATCCATGGGTATAAAAATGGTGCTTTCCGGCGAGGGCGCGGACGAGCTTTTCGGCGGATATCTTTATTTCCACAAGGCGCCAAACGCGGAGGAATTCCATAAAGAAACCGTGCGCAAGCTGGGCAAACTGCATCTTTACGACTGCCTGCGGGCAAACAAGGCTCTGGCGTCGTTCGGCGTTGAAGGCAGGGTCCCCTTCCTTGACAAAGAATTTATGGACGTCGCCATGACTCTCAATCCCGAAGACAAAATGGCCGGCAAAGGCAGGATTGAGAAACATGTGCTGAGGGAAGCGTTCGGCGGCCTCCTCCCCCAAAGCGTGGCTTGGCGGCAGAAGGAGCAGTTTTCCGACGGCGTCGGTTATAACTGGATTGATACTTTAAAAGAAACGACTTCCCGCCTTGTGACGGACGAACAAATGGCAAAACGCGCCGAAAAATTCCCCATAAATCCGCCGCAGAATAAAGAGGAGTATTATTACAGGAGTATTTATTCCTCTTTTTTCCCGTCGGACAGCGCGGCTTTGTGCGTGCCCTCCGTGCCTTCCGTGGCGTGCAGCACGCCCGCGGCGCTTGAATGGGACGAAGCGTTTAAAAAGCTGAACGATCCCTCCGGCCGGGCCGTGTGCGGCGTGCACGGCAACAGCTTTGATGAAAAGGGAAATTAACAGAAATACGGCGTGAAATTTTTAAATTCTCCTTTATTCATAAAGTGGCGCCCCGAAGAGGGGCGTTGCAATATCTTTAATTTAAATGAATATTATAATATTTATCATTTGCGCAATTTGCATTATCGCGGGCGTTATAGGTTGTTTCCTGCCCGTGGTGCCGGGCCTGCCGCTGCTGTTGATTCCGTTGGCATTAATGAAATTTACGGAGTACGGCGCAAATCTCTCTTGGGCATGTTTTTTTATATTCGTCGCGGTAGTCACCGCCGAAACATTTCTCGAATATATTTTTCAAACTTGGGGAGCAAAAAAATTCGGCGCGTCGCGCGCGGGGATTATCAGCGCTTTTGTCGGGACTTTAGCGGGGTTGTTCTTTCTGCCTTTGGGCATAATAATCTGTCCGTTTTTGGGAGCGTTCTCGGGCGAATTAATTGCCGGCGCCTCCGCCGGGAAATCGCTCAAAGCGGCCTGCGGAACTTTTATAGGTTTTTTGCTAGGATTCGGGCTGAGATTCGCCGTCTGCGTTTGGATAATATTCTATTTGTTTATAAATTTGCAGCCGTATATCAGGCCGTAAATCACGTCTTCCCCAAATCCTGCAGGAATTTCTGCGCTTTGTCAAATAATTTTTTTACGGAAGAGGCAAGCTCGTCGGTAATATTCTGCCTGTAAATGCTTATATTAAGTTCAAAGCCGAACAGCAGCGCAGTGCACATCCAGTTGATGCAAAAGAGCAGCGCAAACAGCGCGCCGAGCGAGCCGTAAATCAAATTATAATTGTTGAAATATTGGAAATAAACCTTAAGCGCGTAAATCAAAACGACGAAAAGCGCGGTGCTCAACCCCGAGCCGGTTGAAAAAAATTTAAAAAATCTCTTGTCCGCGTAAGCAAAATAAAACAGAGCCGATATAAAAATATAAACCGTCCCGAACAGAAAAAACCACTTAAACAGCAAAATGCCATATATACCCGCTGCCTGCGAGTGCAGGAAATTGCTGTTGCTCCAGTTAATCGCGTAAGACACCGCGATGAAAACCGCCACCGACGATATAACCGCAGCGTAGGCCGCCGCGCTCATGACTATGGAAAGCAGTATTTTTATGATAAAATTATGCTGTTTGGTTTTTTGCCTGCTGTCGTTTAAATAGCCGAAAACAGAATAAATCATCTTGGTTGAAAAGAAAAGCCCCGTGCCCAGCGCGGAATAGAAAAGGGTTTTGTTTTGGTTAAGCATGACGCCGCTTATAACGTCCGAGACGGCGGGCCATACATAATCGGGGACGGCAAGTTCCGCGAAATCAAGCATTTGCAGGCGGAAATTTTCGTCAAAGAGCGAAGTTATTGAGAACAGCGCCAGCAGCATGGGTATCAGCGCGATTAAAATCTGGTAAGTCATCGCGTTTGCGCGCTGGGAAAATTTACCGTCGTAAACGGATTCTGCGAAAGCCGTTATTTTGACATAATTTATTTTCGCGCTGCCGGGCAAAACGGAAATCAGCCCCGTAATAAAAAAGACGAAGATTTTTTTTAATTTCTTTCGCGCGGTATTTTTCGCCGCCTTAAGCCGCGTTTTTATTTTCTCTGACATAATACCGTTATATTTTAGCAAATCTCCGCGCCACGCGGCCTTTGCACGTCTATAAATGATAAAATTTATATGTGATAACAATCTCCGGACTGTCTTACCATATCGGCAAACGCGCGTTGTTTGAAGACGCCTCCGCTTTCGTCGCCAAAGGCGCGAAAGTGGGACTGGCGGGCCTAAACGGCGCTGGCAAAACCACGCTGTTCAAATTAATCCTGGGCAAAATACACGGCGACGGCGGGCAAATCAATATCTCAAACGGCGTAAGCCTGGCGACGGTGGATCAGGAAATCCCGGACATAAACGAAAAACTTCTAAACCACGTCCTCAATTCCGACCTGAGGCTTAAAACGCTTTACGCGAGGCTGCGGCAAAATCCCTCCGGCACGGAAATAGCCGAAATTTACGATAAACTGGACCAACTCGGCGCAAACGGCGCGCCCGCGCGCGCAAGCGCAATCCTAGGCGGGCTGGGCTTCAAAACGGCGGATTTGCAACGGCCTTTAAAAGAATTTTCAGGCGGATGGCAGATGCGCGCCGCGCTGGCGGCCGCCCTTTTTACGCCGTGCGACTGCCTGCTACTGGACGAGCCTACAAACCATCTTGACCTTGAAACCTCAATATGGCTGGAAAACGCGCTGGAGAAAATGGACAAAACGCTGCTAATCATCAGCCATGACCGCAATATACTCAACAAAATCTGCGACAAAATAATTTTGATAGACGAGCGCAAACTAAAAACTTATTCCGGCAATTACAATGCCTTTGAACGCGCGCGCCGTTTGCAGACGGAGCAAATTATCAAAGAGGCCGAAAAGCACGAGGAGACGGTAAAACATTTACAGTCCTTTGTTGACCGCTTCCGCTACAAAGCCAGCAAAGCAAAACAGGCGCAAAGCCGCCTCAAAATGATAGAGCGCATGGGCGCCGCGCCCAAAATACCGGCGGAGCGCAGCATATCCTTCAGCTTCCCGTGCGCGTCCGCGCTGGACGCTTATCTTTTCACTTTTGAAAACGCCTCCTGCGGATACGGCGATAAAACAGTGCTGCGCGATATAAATATAACCATAGCGCAGGATGATAAAATCGCGCTGCTGGGCGCGAACGGCAACGGTAAATCCACATTGGCAAAACTTCTGGCGGGGCGCATACATTTGCAAAACGGCAAACTAACGCGCGCGCGCAAATTAAAGACGGCTTATTTCGCACAGCATCAGACGGAAGAATTTGATCCTGATAAAACGCCATACCAAACCGCGCGGGAGATTATGTACGACGCGAAAGAAAAGGACGTTTACACGCATTTGGCATGCTTTGGGCTGGAAAAGAGCAAGGCGGATACGCAAATCGCCAAACTCTCCGGCGGGGAACGCAGCCGGTTGCTGCTTTCCATAATAACAATCCGCGCGCCGCATATTTTGATACTGGACGAGCCGACGAATCACCTGGACATCACGTCGCGCCGCGCGCTTATTGACGCGCTAAATAATTTTGCCGGCGCGGTTATTTTAGTTACGCACGATTTCCACATGATAGAAACCGTGTGCGACAGGCTCGTGCTGGTGGAGCGCGGCCGCGCAACCAATTTTGACGGCGATATTGAGGACTATAAAAATTACGTGCTGCGTAACCGCGGGAAAGATGACAACGAAGGGGAGGCCGCTGCCGGAGCGGCTGATACCGCAGCCACGCGCCGCAAGACGGCCGCCAATCTTCGCGCGCAGAGCGCGCCGCTGCGTAAGAAAATCAAAGAACTTGAAACCTTGATTGCCAAACTTACCGCGCGCAAAGAGTGGCTGGAGAAGGCTTTGATTTCTTCCTTTAAATCAGATTTAAATATAGAGCTTGCCTTTGTAAACAAAGAAATTTCCGACACTGAAAGTAAATGGCTGGAGCTCACGGCGCAGTTGGATGCGACTTTGAAATAGTACGCTCACCCTTCGCCATGCCCTCCCCGCGCGCGGATACAGCTATGATTTTTGTATATATTGAAAATAATCTGTTAAGATCATAAGAAAGTTTCCACCGATTAATTCCATCCGTAAAAAGTTCACTATAAAAGCGCAGTCCAAAACAAATTATATCTGCCCAAAAAGTCTTGACAATAGGGGAATAATTGTATATTATAATCTTTAGTTAGTATATTTGAGAAAAAAGCTAATCAGTAATAAGGAGACTGAGTATGACAAACAGAGATAAGCAACGGTGTAGTCAGGTAACATTGTTCGGCAGCAAAACGCGCGGCAGCAAAGCGTCGGCGTTAGGATTTACGCTGACGGAAGTGTTAGTAGTAGTACTTGTAATAGCGGTACTAACGGCAATAGCGTATCCTTTGTACACAAAGGCAATAAGTAAATCCCGCGCAATAGAAGCAGTAAATCTTCTAGAGATAGTCAGAGCCAAGCAGATAGCGCAATATGCGCGTACGAGGCGGTATTATACGGATTTTGGAAGTATGGGACAGCTTACTGGTAATAAGTCAGCGGAGAAAGCGAACGGTAAGGTAGTGCAGATAAAGGATTATAAGATAGCTTTGAATGAGAAGGACAGTTGTATAACGGCGAGTTATGAAAAAGGTGGAACGAAGTTTTCGTTTTCAGCGGGATATGATAGGGCCGGGTTAGGATGTGAAGGGGAAGTATGCGAGAGTTTTGGAAATGTGGTGGGAGGAGTGTATGAAGTATGCGCGGCATTGACATGCGCGGGAGCAGGAGAAAGGGTATGTGGAAAGTGCGGGAGAGAGACAAGAAGCTGTAATGAGATGACAGGAGAGTGGAGCGAATGGGGAGCGTGTAAAGGAGAAGGCGAGTGCAGCGCGGGAAATAAGCAGAGCCGTAATTGTGGGAATAATAACACGGGAACGCAGACAAGGACATGCGGCGGAGGATGCAGGTGGGGAGAATGGGGAACATGTACAGGACAG
>JAIRLH010000174.1 GCA_031259485.1 Elusimicrobiota bacterium | reverse complement strand
ACAGCGCGGCGATGGAGGTTGAATTCACGGAATCAGTTTGCATCGTATCCCACATATTTGTGCTGGTGTTGAATTTCACGTTATTTTTATCCAAACTCATAAATCCGCCGCCGCCGCCGACCAGCATGTAAAAGCGCGTTTTGCCCGCGGGGTTGAAATAATAATTAAGCAGCAAATCAAGGTTTATAATCTGGCCGGTTATTTTCATTTCATGCTCGTCGGGCACGATGGTCGCGTATTTCTTGGGGATAAGGCCGAAGGATAAATTCGCGCCTGTCCAAAAGTGTTTCCCCAGCCTGCGGCGGTATTCCACGCCGAAAGCCATCGCGGTGCCGCCAATATCGGTCTCTTGGATTTGAGCATTTGTATTGTCGCTCAAGTTGCCGAGTTTGAGGTTTGTATTTATTGCGCCCGCGCTGACTGCCAAATAGCTTTTGGCTTTGTCTTTCTTTTTATCCTGCTCCGTGCTTTCTTCTTCTTCGGGGGCTGGCGGCGCGGGCTCGGTTGCTTGGGAACTTTCTTTTATCTCCTGCCCTTGGAAGGCATTGAGATGGTAGTTGTAAAACTGCTGCGCCTCCACCACGGCTGGTTTGGAGGGAAAAGCCTTTTCCAAATCAGGGTCAACAGACAGGCCCGAAGTTGAAAGCGTGCCGCCGGCAGCCACCTCCGCCGCTGTCACAGGGGAAGCCTCGGCGTCGGGCAGGGCTTTCATGGCTTCCTGCTCAAGCTCTATCTTTTTTTCAACGTATTTTTTTTGTTTTTCGGCTTCGCCGTAGTCGTAAATTTCCATTGATGCGATTTGCGCCACGTCCAGATTAATTACGCCGCCGTCGGTCTTGATCGTGAGGTTAAACTCGTCCATATCCATAACGGTGCCCACAAATTCGCCGCCGCCCCTCATGAGGACGCGGTGCAGATCCGGCATAATGGTATCCACTTCCCGCTGGTTTATGGCGATGGTGCCGTAGCTTGTTTGCACGCTGAGCACGTATTCCGTCTGCCCCACGATGGAGCCGTTTATTATCATGCCGTTTTTAAGCTTAATGGCCTCGGCTCCCGCACCAACGCACAGGAGGATAAAAAGGGATATGGAAAGTATAAATTTTTTCATGCCCGCTTGCTCCCGCCCCCGTCCCCGTAAAAGGGAGAGGGGCGGAAAAAACTTATTTATTGCAGCCGTGTTCCACGGCGTGTTTGATTTTCTTGAGCACTTTAAGCGCGCGCGCGACAGTAAGCATAAGCAGCGCGTAAAAGCCGTAGGTCAGTATGAACTGAACGGAGGCTATTAAAGCGTCGTTCTTGGGCGCGTTGTCTTTGAAGACCACGTACCAGATCATTACCAATATGTAAACGAGATAAAGCACCAGCAGCGCGGCAAGCGCTTTATATATTACTGAAAGCCCTTTCAGGCCCGTTATTTTATGCCACAGTCCGCATCTGTGTTTGCAGCAACAGTTATCCTTTCCCGAGGATTGGGTTAATTCTTTCTTTTCATGTTCTGACATGTTTATTTCTCCTTTATTTTTGTGAAGTCTTTGCCGGCGGGTTTTGCCGCGCGCCGCAGGCCGCCGCTTCGGACAAGAGGTCCTGCGCGTGACGGTGCCCGGCCGACGCTTTGCCCGCCGCGCCCATCATTCTGGCGATTTCCAAAATTCTTTCTTCCGGGCCGAGAGGCTCTACATTGACTTCCGTATTATTATTCTTTACAAATTTGCCCACGCTGAAATGGGTATCACCGTAAGCCGCCACCTGCGGCAGATGCGTGACGCACAAAATCTGGCGGCCTGAGCTTGCGGCTTTTAACTTCTGGCCAACGAGTTTGCCTGTCTGCCCGCTGATACCGGCGTCAATTTCGTCAAACACGGCTACGGGCGTGCCGCCGTTAAGCACGGTCTTGAGGCCAAGCATAAGCCTTGATATTTCCCCGCCGCTGGCAATGCTGCGCAGCGGCCGCAGGGCGCTGCCAGGGTTCGGGGAAAACAAAAATTCAAGGCTGTCCGCGCCTTTGGGGCCGATTTCGTTGTTCTGTTCAAGCGCGGCTTCAAAACGCACCTGCGCAAACCCGAGCGGGGCGACTTCCGCCGCCACAAGCGCGCCCAGTTTGCGCGCGGCTTTTCGGCGCGCCTCGCTTAAGCCCTCACTTAAGGATAGAAGTTTTTTATGCACATTTGCAAGGGCGGACTCAAGTTTTTGTGCGCTTTGCGCGCCGCCGGCCAAATCCGCAATGCGCTTTTTGAGATTTTGCGCGGTGTTCAGAACATCCTCCAGCGCGGGGCCGTATTTGAGTTTAATTTTGCGCAAAACTTCCTGGCGCGACAGCATATCGTCCAGCGTCTGGGGATCGGCCTTTATATTATCGTGATAATCGCGCAGTACGCGGGCCGTCTCCTGCGCTATGGCAAGCGCGGAAGCAAGCTCGCTTTCCACGGCGCGGAGCGAAGAATCCACCCCCGCCATATCGCCCAGCGTATGTGAGGCTTTTGAAAGCAGCGCGCATGCGCCGCCCTCCGTATCCTCCAGAAGTTCATATGAGGAGGAAGCCTGCTCCTTAAGTTTGGCCGCGTGTTTGAGGCGCGGCAGAGCGGTTTCTATCTGAGAGTCCTCTTCTGGTTTTAGGGAAAGTTTTTCAATCTCTTCAAGCTGGTATTTGTAAAGTTCAAGCGCGCTTTCGCGTTCTTGTCGCGACATCTGCACGGCGGCTATTTTGGCTTTGATATCCCGCTCCTCGTCATATACGGCGCGGAAGGCTTTTAAATCTTTTTCAAGGCCGGCAAAGCTGTCCAAAATATCCAAATGCGCCGCTGGTTTGAAGAGCGTCTGGTGCTCATGCTGGCCGTGAAAGTCCACCAGAATATCTCCGAGCGCGGCCAAATCCGCCATAAGGACGGGGATATCGTTTACCCACGCGCGGCTTTTGCCTTTTTGATCAAGCTCGCGCTTAATACAAAAATCAGCGCGGGTTAATTTATATTTCTGCGCGAGGGCGGCCGGCAGGGAAGCGGCTTCAAAAACCGCGCTCGTCGCCATTTTCTGCGTGCCGTGGCGTATGAGCCCCGCGTCGCCGCGCGCGCCAAGAGCAAAGCCCAGCGCCTCTATCACTATTGATTTGCCGGCCCCCGTTTCTCCCGTGAAAACGTTAAGCCCGGGCCCGAAGTCAAGCCGCAGCGCGGATATTATAGCGAAATTATTTATTGCGATGGACTTAAGCATCAGCGGCTGCCCCATTTGAGTTTGGAAGTCAATACGTCAAAAAAATCATAATCGCCCGCGTAAAGCGTGATCGCGCGCGCTGCGTGCTGGGATATTGAAACCTCGTCCCCCTGTTTCAGACGGAAGTTGAGCTGCCCGTCCACGCTTAGCAGGGCTGCCGGCGCGCCGGCGCGCTGCGCCGGCTTAACTTTAAGCGTTTTTGAGGCCGGCAGCACCAGCGGCCTCTGCGTAAGCGTATGAGGACAGATAGCGGTTATTATAAAAACGTCCAGCCCCGGGTGCACCACCGGCCCGCCCGCGGCAAGATTATAAGCGGTGGAGCCCGTGGGCGCGGCTATTATAACGCCGTCTCCAAAATATTCTTTTAGCCGCACGCCTCCGTAGGAGAGGTTGAGAGCCGTCGCGCGCGGCTCGTCGGTTTTTATCACGCATTCATTAAGCGCGGGCGAACGGAATACCTGCGCCGCGCCGCGCCGCACGCTAACGTCAAGCATAAGCCTGGGGATTTGCAGTATTTTACCGCTTTGCAGCGCGCTCAGCAACCGCGTGAAGCCGCCCGCCGCCTCCGCCGCTGATAAGAAACCTAAAGACCCGCCGTTAATACCCATGATTTTTACGCCGCGCGTCGCGGCCGCGCGCGCGATTTTGAGCAGAGTGCCGTCCCCGCCCAGAGAAAAAATTATATCTGTGCCCGCTTTTATATCCTGCGGCATAAAGCTGTCCTCAAGCGCGTAATATTTTATACCCGCGGTTTTAAGCGCGGCGCGCAGGTTTTTATACGCTTTGAGGCTATGCGGTTTTGCCTCGTTAACGAAAAGCGCGGCGGTTTTAATGTCCATAGAATAATTCTATCAAAATAATATAGAATAGAGATATGAAAAACTTTGCCAAAAAACTGTTGTTTTGCTTTATTTTAATTCAGTCTGCCGCCGTTTTTACGCGCGCGGGGGAAACCGCCCTCATAGTGAAACAGGAAGGACGTAAGGTTTATATGGATATTTCTGAACTTAAAACCAAACCTTGGGAGGGCGTAAAGTTCCGCATCGCGGAAAAGGGCGCGGATATCATTAATCCAAAAACCGGCAAAAACCTTGGCAAAGAAATCCTCAGGCGGCATACCGGCCGCG
>JAIRLH010000141.1 GCA_031259485.1 Elusimicrobiota bacterium | reverse complement strand
ACGCATAAGGCGCGATATAATTTATCGTGCCATAATTTTCCCCCGTAATATGATGGTCTATGTTTATGACGGTTTTTGCCGTATCAAAAAGAGCGTCAAGCGGGCCGCCGCGCTTTTTGTCCGAACACTCCAAAAGTACCAGAGTATCGTAATTATTTTCTGCGGGAAGTTTGCCGAAATTCACGCTCCGCAGGCCCGGGAGGAAATAAAGGTCATCGCCCGGCCTGTCATTGCTGAAAGCGTAAACATGCTTGCTCATGCGCCTGAGCAGCGAGGAAACCGCCAAAGTGGACCCCAGCGAATCGCCGTCGGGGTTCTGATGGCCCGCGACAAAAAAACGCTGCCCTTTTTTGAGGGCGGCGGCTATTTGCGCAAAGACCTTTGCACCCTTCGCAGGGCGGTTTGCAGGCTTGTTTTCAGACGCGGTTTTGTTCATTGTCTTTTTCTATTTTTGAAAATATTTTTTCAAGTTGTGAAGCGCGCTCCGGCGTGTCGTCGGGCTGGAAGGAGAAAGAAGGTATCCGCTTTATATGCAGCCTCTTGCGCAGCAGAGAGCCGATTTCCCCCCTGAGCGCGGCCAAGCGCAGAGCCGCGTTTTTTTTATCCTCTTTGCCGCCGAAAACGGAATAAAAAACCTTCGCCGTCGCCAAATCTTTGGACACGCGCACGCCTGTAATCGTGATAAACCCGCTGAAACTGCCGCTGGCAATCATGCGCGAGATTATTGTACTGAGTTCCGAGAGGAACAAAGCCTCAAGCCTTTTCGTGCGTTCTATCATTATTTATATAATAGCAAATTTATCACGCCCGCTTTTTATTACACTCGCGCTTTAAAGCCAAAACCAGGTTTGAGAAAAAGGTAATAAGCTATCCGCTTGACATTTACGAGCCGGGAAACAAAAATTCTCGCTCCTAAAAAACGGCTAAGGGCCGGGATTAACCGGCCCTTGGCGTTAAATAAAAAAGTTGCGCGCCTGCACGGCTTTTAAACAACCGCAATAACAACGCTTCTCCATCCTCCCAGCTCTCCCCACGCGGGGGAGAGGAAGAGAAATGGCGGCCCTACCTTATATTCTTCTTAATCGCGGCGGCGAGGCGTTTGATACCCTCGTCAATCTGCTCAAACGTGGCGTAGGAGAAATTGAGTCTCATGCAGTTGTTTACGCTGCCGTCGTGGTAGAAGGCGGAGCCGATTACATAGGCAACCTTCTGCTCCAGCGCGGAAGGAAACATCTCAGTACAGTTAATATATTCCGGCAGCATCACCCACAGGAACAGGCCGCCCTTGGGCTCCGTCCAGCTTACGCCGGCGGGCATATAGGTTCTGAGCGCCTTCAGCATCGCGTCGCGCTTTTTGCCGTAGATTTCAACGATTTTCCGCACATGCGCGTCCAGTTTGCCTGCTTTAAGATATTCCATCGTCACGGCCTGGCACACGGGGCTGGAGCATAAATCCATTGACTGTTTTAAAATGCAGAACTTCCTTATCAAATCCTTATGCGCCACGATATAACCAAGCCTGAACCCGGGCACAAAAGTTTTTGAGAAGGTAAACATTGTCATAACATTGCCTTCGCCTTTATCAAGAGCGTAGAACGTGGTCTGGTGCTCGCCTTCAAAGCGGATTTTGCGGTACGGGGAATCTTCAAGAATAAGCGCGCCGTGTTTTTTGGCAAGCTCAAGAATTTTTACTCGGCGCTCCACGGGGATAGTGGTGCCCGTCGGGTTCTGGAAATCCGGCACCACATAAATAAATTTGCACCGTTTGCCGGCTTTTTTAAGGGTTTCAAGCTCCTTTTCAACGGACTCGGGAATCATGCCGTCATTGTCGCTTTCAACGCCGACCATGCGCGCGCCGTAAGACTGAAAAGTCTGCAGCGCGCCCAGATACGTGGGCATGCCCACCAGTATGATATCGCCCGGGTTTATAAATGCTTTCGTTACGACGTCCAAAGCCTGCTGAGAGGCGGACGTAACCAAAATCTGTTCGCCGGAAACTTCAATATTTTCGTCGGATTTCAGCAGTTTGATAAGCTCCGCCACAAAGCCCGGTTCGCCTTCAGTCTGGCCGTACTGCAGGGCGACATGAGCGTTCTTTTCCACCGCTTCGGACATAAAATGTGTAATGTCTTTGACAGGAAACGCGCTCGGATCCGGCATGCCGCCGGCAAAAGAAATCAGCCCGGGTTTATTGGTAAATTTAAGAAGCTCGCGTATTACGGAAGCCTTGGCTCTGTTATTGACTTCCGCCAGAAGATTGCTAAAATCTTTCATAAGTTTTTATCTCCTTTATTTATTTTTTGCTTTATCACCAGCATGCTTATATCTTTTGCAGGCACGCTGTGCGTAAGCGCCCCCATGGACACCACGTCAACGCCTGTTTTGCAATATTCCTCCAAATTGTTTTTGTTTACGCCGCCGGATACTTCTATAACGGCCTTGCCGCTTATCAGTTTTTTTGCTTTTATGATTTCGGCAGGCCGCATATTATCCAGCATTATTATATCCGCGCCCGCTTTAAGGGCTTCGGCCGCTTCTTTAAGGTTTTTCGTCTCAACTTCAATCTTGGAAGTGTGGCCGATTTTATTTTTTATTTTTTTTACTGCGGCCGTTATGCCTCCGGCCGCGGCGATATGATTATCTTTAATCAGCACGCCGTCCGCCAGCGACATGCGGTGATTGCGCGCCCCGCCCGTCCTTACGGCGTATTTGTCAAATTTGCGCATGCCTGGCTGGGATTTGCGCGTGTCGGTAAGCATCACGCCGTATTTACGCGCGATCGCGCTCAGCTCCCGCGCAACGCTTGCTATTGCCGACATGCGCTGCATGAAATTTAACGCCGCGCGCTCCCCGCGCAGCACGCCGAGCGTCGGGCCTTCAACCGCGGCTATACGCGCGCCTTTTTTTACCGCCGCGCCTTCGGGCGCAAGCTGCGCAAATTTTATACGCGGGTCAACGTATTCAAACACTTGTTTTGCCGCTTCCCCGCCGCAGACGATCATGTCTTCCTTTGCGACAAATACCGCTTTGCATCTGTCGCCTGCGCGGAAAATATTGTCGGAAGTAATGTCGCCTAAAGCAAAATCTTCTTCAACGGCAAGTTTAATTATCGGGTCTGTCATAAATCAGCGCCTCCGGCTTTAAACATTTTGTAAATGCATTTCTTTGCCGCGTCGGCTACGGAGGAGCCGACCTGAACCTCCGCCTCCGGCGCGGGATTTTTGAGTATGCCCAGAATATTTTGCAGATTATTGCGCTTCATTTGCGCGCAGGTACGGCCGTAATGCAAAAAATTTTTATCGGGATTTTCATATTCAAGACAGTTTATAATGCCGTCTTCGCTGAGCACGGCAAAAGTACGGGCCGCGCTGCTTTTGACGAATTTAAGCATGCCGCTTGTGCCGCCGCAGTAATCGCAAAGTTCGCACACCTGCGGCGCGCATTCCGGATGGCAGATTATGGCCGCGGCGGGATGCGCGGCCCGTATATCCCGCACGTCCTGCGCGTTGTATTTATCGTGCACGCAGCAAGTGCCGCCGAAGGGGATAATTTCTTTGTCAATGCCTCTGCGCCGCATTTCGCGCGCGATATCCGCGGCCATATATACGTCGGGCAAAAAGACAATCTGCCGCGCCGCGCTTGCCGCTATGATGTCAAAAACATTGGCTGACGTAACGCAAATATCGCACGCCGCCTTAACCTCGGCCGTGCTGTTGATATAGCAGACAAACTGAGCCCGCGGATATTTTGCGCGCATAGCCGCCGCCTGCGCGGCGTCGACGCTGTCAGCAAGCGAGCAGCCGGCAAATAAAGGCGGTAAAAAAACCCGCTTGCGCGGGTTTATGATTTTCGCCGTCTGAGCCATAAAAAATACGCCGCAAAAAATAATAATGCTTTCCTTGACTTCGGCGGCGGCCCGCGCGAGGGCGAGCGAGTCCCCCTTGTAATCCGCCACGCCGTAAACTATCTGCGGCGCGCAGTAATAATGCGCAAGAATTACGGCGTCCGTTTCCTTTTTAAGTTTATTTATTTCCAGCGTAAACGGCGCGGCTGCACGGCAAAAGGCGGCGTCATACTTCGCGCCGATTTTAAAATCGGTAAGGCCGCCCAGAATTTTATAAAGCCTTTGGGTTTCCAGTTCAACTTCATTTATCATGCCGCCGTAGGACATTTGCTAAAATCCCGCCGGTCAGTTTTGTTTATACGCCTTAGGTTTTACGTTTGATTTTTTTACCGCGCTTTTTGCCTCGGGTTTGGTTTTTATCTGCTGCGCGTAGGGAACGTTTGAATTATAATCATACTGCGGGGCGACGAGCAAATCAAATTCCTCGTCCACAATAACACTTTCAGCCTGTTGCTGGACGTAAGAAGCCTCCTGCTGTTTCTGCGGGTCGGTATTTTTGGAAGAAGAAGCGCAGCCCGCCAGAATTAAAGCCGAAACCGCCAGGGAACCGAATATATATTTCATAACAAAACCTCCTTAAAATTTACAGCTATATTTATATCTTAGCAAAAAAACGCCGTAAAAATGCTATATTGAAATTATACAGAATTTCGTGTCATATAACTCTCCCCTTTTTAGGGGGAGTATCCGCAAGCTGGGGTAGAGGTAAAGCCGTGGTAGTCATAAAATAAAAGAATAACAATAATATTACTCTCTACGGCGCTTCGGGGTACTTCCCCCAATGGGGGCAGAATTTATAAACATCACGGGGGGCAAAAAAATTATGAAAAAATTATCGGTTTTATTGGCGGCCGCCGTTGCGCTGTGCGCGTGCGTGGGTATGAGCACGAGCGACGGGGATTCCACTAAGCAGTGGATAAAGATAGACTCCTCAAAAACCAGCCTCAGCGGTAAGATTGAGGACGTCTGCTACCGCCTTGACCTGCGCTTCAGCCCGCCGCAGGCGGCTTACGGATTTAACAGAGATTTGGCCTGCGTAAATAAATGCTGCTGGTACAGCGAGCGTAAGATGGTAGTCATAAACCCCAACGAATACTTTGCGCGCGACATGGCCTCCGCAGGCCGCGCGATAAAATACGCGCCGGAAAAAATTACTTTTGAGATGAGCTACTCCTCCTTCCTCAACACTATACACGGCCGCGCGGAGCCAAAGAACGCTCTAAAATCGGGCGGGATAATTATGCTGGAAGGTACGGAAGTACGTCAGCAGGCCCCCTATCTGCCCATCGGGCAGGAGCCTTACAAAACCGCGGTATACGACGATACCGCCGCCGCGCGCGACGGCACTTATCTGTTTGACGGCCAAAAACCCAAAACAGCCGAAGTTGAAACCCCGTCTTTCAACGATGAGCGCGAGCGCGCCGAAGAATTGGAAAAGAAGCTGGCCTACGAACGCAACCAGGCGGTGCTGTTGCTCAAACGTTTTTATAATAAGGATATAGACGCGTATATCCAGTCAATTGATAAGGCGCAGCGCGCCAAGGGCCAGGTGCTGCTGGCCAATGACAGGCAGTGGATAACCGATAAAATCGGCTCGCCGGTTTATAAAGTTTCGTGTAAGGTGAACGCGCTGCTGGGCAAAACGCGCGCCGCAATGAAGCCCTATCCTATAGACTGCGGCGCCTACCGCGTTGACTTGGACGAGAAGACCGTCATCCCCGCCGACACCTCCGCAAGAGCTATTGTGGCGGGAGAATATAGAAATTAAAAAAACAGCAAAAGGCGCCTATTATAGGCCTGTTTATAGCTTATAACAGGCAACTTTCCCGCCGCAGCCCAGCGGCTCAGGTTTCCCCCCTATACTTTCACAAAGAGATACCCCTCGCTCATTGTGC
>JAIRLH010000108.1 GCA_031259485.1 Elusimicrobiota bacterium | reverse complement strand
AATATCATTAATTGATGTCTTTTTGTTGTTCATATTTTATTTCCTCCTCAGCATGTCTATCGGGATTGTCAACCGTGAATTTATTATATAAATTATGAAGAGGTTTTTCTCTCAAAACTAACAAGCTCCGCATATACGCTGCCTATGAAAACTTCCACCGACATTTTGACGGGCATTTTATACTCGTCATCGGTAAGCCAGACTTTAAGGCTTTTGCCTTTGGATACAAAAATGCCCTCGCCACTTATCATTGGCTCAACCAAAATACAGTCAAACTTGCCGGCTTTTACTTTTACGGTTTCTTTGCCGTGCACTATAACTTTTAAGGGATATTGTTTGTTTACATTTACTATATCAAAAAATATTTCGCCCTTCAAAGGGAGTTTTTGGGAGCGCACAAAATAGAGCGAGGAAAGCATATCCCAAATATACGCGCCGGTGAGCTTATATGGCGTTTGGCTGATTTCTTTTTTATTGTTCTGTTTATGCACTTCATAGGAATTGTTTTTGTAATCAAAAATGAGCCACTCGTCGCGCATATAGCCGCCCTCGCGCACGCTTTGCCAGTAACCCAGCGATTTTTTAAGGTCGGCGGCTATCCAGGAAATATTAATATCGCGCACTTTAAACAGCGCGTCTATGACGGCGTGGGACTGGGCGTAAGCCTCCGCTGTAAATGCGGGGCCTGCGGGCGTTTGCACGATTTTATTTGTTATGAGTTCGGCCTCGCCCGCCGTGATAAAAGACCAGCCCACTTTAAATTTTAAACTCTCTCCTAACCACGCGGGTTTGGGGCCAGCATAATCCGCGATTTGCGGCGCGCCGTGCCACGGGTGCATCAGGCGGCCGTCCGCGCCCAATCGCGGCGCGGTTGAAGTTTGGACGGGTTCAGCCGGCTCGGCCGGCTCGGTTTGTGCCGGTTGCGGCTTAGGCTCCGTTTTTTGTCCGGCCGGTTTTGCGGGCTGCCGCGCCGGAACCGGAACGCTTTTGTGCGGCGCGCGCGTTTGCTGCGGAAGTTCGTCCTGACATTCGCATTGCGGCTCTTCATGCGCAACGGTCTGCGCTGCGGCCGGCTGCACCGGCAGCGGCTTGTGCCATACGGCCGCGCCGCACGCGCCCAGCGTAAGCGCGATTGCAAGCGGCGGCAGTAAGGCGAAATATATTCTCATAAAGAAGACGCTTCACTGCGCAGTATGTATTTGGCCGCGCCCAAAAGGTCGCGCGTTATTTTGTCCGCGCGGAGTTCCTGTTTATACTTCGCGCGCTGCGCGCCGCCGTTGGCGGTAAGCACGAGAACGGCGCCCATGCCCAAAGCGCGGCCGAAGTCAATATCGGATTTTTTGTCGCCGACGACAAAAGATTTTCGCGGGTCAATTTTATATTTGGAAATTATTTGCAGCCCCATCTGCGGGGCGGGCTTGCGGCAGCGGCAGCGTTCCTGCGGCGCGTGCGGACATAAGTAAAACGCTTCTACCGGCGCGGCTTTTTTCAGCAGCGCGGCCGCGCGCGCGTTCACGGCGGCCGCGTCCGCCGCGCTGAAGTACCCGCGCCCTATGCCCGACTGGTTTGAGACGATAAAAATCTTATATCCCGCTTTTTTGAACAGTTTAAAAGCCGCGAAAGTATTTTTGTAGAGGCGCACTTTTTCAGGGTCGCCCAGATAAACACCCGGTTTTTCTTTTATTACAGTGCCGTCCCTGTCCAGCAACACTGCTTTAAGCGGCGCTTTAGCGGGCATTTCGGCCCTCCCGCTCGGCTATTTTTTGCAGAGTCTGCTTCTCGCGTCTCCAGCGGTTGTGGGCCCACAGCCAGTCCTGCGGGGCCTGCTTTATCCACTCCTCGTATTTATCCATTAACCGGCGCGTAAAATCAAACACGGCCTGCTGCGAATACTGCGCCGGCGGCGTGAGCGGCGGCTGAATCTCTATTATAATTTTGCCGCCCTCCCTGTACGGGCGCGCGGGGTAAACGGGCAGCTGCATTTTTATCGCCAAAACGGCCGACATGCCGCCCACTTCCGCCGAGCGGCCCAGAAAATCCATATAAATTTCAGAAGACGCCACGCTCTGGTCGCTTAAGATGCCCAGCATGTATCCCTTCTTCAAATATTTAAAACACTGGAAAAAGGGGTTGTACGCGCTTATCATCGCCGCGCCGGACGACGTGCGCATTTTGGTAAGTTCTTCGTTAACATAAGGATTGGACTGAGGGCGCGCCACAAAAGCCATTTTTTTTAAAACATGGCCCGCGACCAGGCCGGTTAGCTCCCAGTTCACAAAATGCCCTATGTGCACTATAGCGCCGAGGTTTTGTTTGTTGTTTCGTTCCAGCATTTGTTCAAAATTGCGCAGTTCTACATGTTTGAGCAGGTTTTTTTTGTCCATGGCGGAGGCTTTTACAAATTCCGCCGTCATGCGGCCGATATTTTTGAAAGATTCTTTTGCTATTTTCGTTGCCTGTTGCCGCGTTTTCTGCGGAAGGGCTTTTTGTATGTCTTTAACCGCGCGGGCGAAGCGTTTGCGGATTATTTTTGAGACTATGAAACCAAAAATCTCCCCGAATTTTACCGCCAAAACCCAAGGCATTAATCTGATTACGGAGACGAGGCACTTCAGGCCGGCGTATTCCGCCAGAAACCTGAGCTTTTTGCTGCGTTTCATTTTATTATTATATCAAAAATGACTGAAAGGGGCCGGACAGGGATAATTTTACGCAAGCCGGCCGTATTCATATGATATATATGGCGCTTACCTGACTTATGCCGTCAAATTAAACGGCAGCGGCAAGATTAATGATTTCAAGTTTTGGGGCGGGGCTTCCCCGTTTAAAAAAGATTTTTTGACTTCTCCGAACAGTTTTATAAGCGGGTACAAGACTATGTTTAATAAGGAAGCGCTTCCCTATATCGGCGCTTTCACGCTGATTATGGGTTTTGAGTCGCAGGCGTATTTTAAAACCGCCGCTAACTTTCTGAAAGACGAGATAGGTTATGATAACGAGAAGGGGGAAATCTCAAGAAAAAATGGCTCGGACTTGGCACGGGGCTTTTGCTGGGGCAGGCGCGCAAGATGAACCCGGAGAGCATGCCGCGCGGGAATAAGCGCATGGTTTCACAAACGAACCCGCCGTAATAACAAAAAGTCCGGCATATAGCAAACAGTTTTCAAAATAAAAAATTTTATGTATAATTAAAATAATTATTTCCGGTCAATTTTATGCGCGAGACATTTGATAAAGTAAACAAGATGGAAACATCGTCTCAGCAACCCTTTTCTCCGACGACGAGGGGGGGGGGGTATTGCTTGGCGGAGAAAATGTAATACAAGGCGAAATAAGCGGCTTGCAAGAAGGATTAACGGCGGGAAAATTTCAAGGATGTATCAAGGCTTGCGTAATTTTACGCAAGCCTTTTTTGCGTCTTGAAATATTTACATTATGCAAATATTATAAACCGGCAAAAGGAAAACGAGGTAATATTATGAGTGCTTTGGAAGCGTTAAAAACAGTCATATTGTTTATGTCAAAAATAAATAAGCGGGCAATGGTTGTTATTTTATCTTGCTTTATATTGCTCAATATACAAGCCGTGTCTGCCACAAACGTCGCGACGTCCAGCGAACTGTATGACGCTTTGGATACTGGGGAGGATGAGATAAACCTGACGGCGAATATAGATGTCGCCCAAGACCTAGATCCGACAATTCCTAATCTGGCGTCGGATATTAAGCTTACCGGTACCGGCTACGGATGGACATTAAACGGACAAGGTATACACGGCGGGTTATCGCTCAGCGTTGATAATGTCGCCGGACTGACAATAGGGGACCGCCTATCCTTTGAAAATTTTAAATCATCTAGTTACGGCGCGGCTATTCATTCTATATTCTCTTCTATTTCAACGACAGATATTGACCGTACTATTAATATCGGCGACGGTGCGCGATTTATAAGCAATCAAGCTGTAGGATATGGCGGCGCGATTTATAATTTTGTGGACGGTACTACTGTTACGGGAGCTATTACCAATTCATTAAATATCGGCGATAGCGTGATATTTTCAGGTAATACCAGCGGCGATGCCGGCGGTGCGATTTATAATTCTGTGGACGGTACTACTGTTACGGGAAATATGACCAATTCATTAAATATCGGAGAAAATGTGATATTTTCATATAATACCGACAGTTTCTTAGGAGGCGGAGCAATTTATAATTACTTATCCTTGCGCTATGGCGAAAACGGCTCCAGTACTATTAGTGTCGGCGACGGAGCGCAATTTGCGGACAATCAAGCGGAAGGTAATGGCGGCGCGATTTATAATTTTGTATATGGCTCTAATGTTTCCGGAGATATGATCGACATATTAAATATCGGAGAAAACGTGAGATTTTCAGATAATGCCAGCGGTGTTTCCGGCGGGGCAATTTATAATTACTTATCCTTGAGCGATGGCGAAAACGGCTCCAGTACTATTAATATCGGCAACAGAACGCAATTTATAGACAATCAAGTTGCCGGATCTGGCGGCGCGATTTATAA